>JAQUSF010000039.1 GCA_028715215.1 Candidatus Zixiibacteriota bacterium | reverse complement strand
CATCCCCGGACTATTATGTTCCCCTGCTCTGGTTCCGTCTGCCCTGTGTGGAACCGGTGGTGGAACCTCGTCTGGCGTTGAGTCCGATCAACATTTTCTACCCCAATTATACGCAGCATGGCGAGGCAACTTCGTATAACATTCGCGTGGAGAACGCCGGTAACGCCGACCTTGATGTATCGAAGGTTTTCGTTCAGAAAACGACCTATACCAGCAGTAACTGGCTGGTGGTTGACCAGACGACCATGAGTGTTCCGTCCGGAGCGCCTAATAATATCGACACTCTGGTGGTTACTCTCAACAACGGTGGTGTCATCAACGCTCCCGGCACAGTGGTCAACCTGGTCGGTCGCGTCGGCTTTGAATGGAGCCGCCAGATTGGCCTGGATACCACTTTCCTGCCTATTGACTACTATGTGGCCGATACAGTAGTGGGGGTGGTCTGGGATACCGTTTCCACCAATCTGATTAACCTGATTGTTTCCAACAACGGAAACATGGGTAACAGCAATGTTGGTCATCTTAATATGGATTTCTTCGGAACCAGTCTGGAATGCGATGATTCCTCAAATTACAACAGCACCAATACTGATACCATCCCGGGCGATGCCACGGTTTACCTGGGTAACGCCTCGCCGGTTATCCTGACCGGTTCGGTGGTCGGTACCGATACGAACGTTACCGCCAGCTGGGCAATTTTCCAGGATGGTTTTGCTACCCCCAACGGTTTTAAACCCGTAACCGGTGAAACTCCGGGCGGCGTCAGGCTGACCAGCAAGGCTCACTATGTGGACACCGACCTCGGTTACGAAGCGGTACATACCGGTTCCTTTGTTACGGTTGACTCTCATCTGGTGGTGGAAAAAACCTATTACGCCCCCACGGCCAATGTGGCTTACCTTTTACAGATGATGCGTATTTTCTCCTATGACGGCCAGGCCCACAGTGGTTTGATAATCGGCGAAGCTTACGACTGGGATATTCCCTCCGATACCGGTTCCAAGAACAGCTCCGGGTCCGACCCGGTCAACGACCTGATTTATATGCTGGGCGGGGAGTGGAACGAACCGCAGGGTGACGGTCTGGAGTGCACCAATAACGACACCCGCGCCGGCGGAGCCGTTCGCGCCGGGTATTACACTCAGGCTGAATTCAACGCCAATCCGGTCATTGCTCATACTGACCCCATCTGGGGCGGTTATGCCGAGCTGAACCCGGATTATGTCTATCCGTCCAACGGTTTTATTCCGAATGAACTGTATGGTAATATGCTTAACAACCCGGGCCTGAACGCCCAACCATCATCGGTTGTCGATGACCAGCATATCGTGCTGACGCATTTCAATAATTATTCTCTGGGAGCCGGCGATACGCTGATTATCTGGACGGTCATGGCGACCGTACCACCGACAGTGGCAAAAGATGCCAAGGACGACCTGATTGCCGAGGTTCTGGCCGGTAAAGCCTGGCTGACTGCCAACCTGGGTGAACTGAAGAAGAGTTTCACCGGTTGCTGTATCGGCATGACGGGCAACGCCGATTGTTCGGAATTGGAAGACCCGGATATTTCGGATATTACCCGTTTGATTTCGTTCCTGTATCTGCAGGGTGCCGAACTTTGCTGTATTGCCGAGGCTGATGTTGACAATTCGGGCGGCAGCAGTCCGACGGTTAACGATGTCGACATTTCCGATATCACCTATCTGATTGCGCACCTGTATCTTGACCATCGCGCTTTGAAACCCTGCCCATGAGGAAACCTGCTTTTAGGGCATAAAATAAGCCGTCCCCGCTTGTACGGGGGCGGCTTTTTTTCATTTCCAATGAGAAAAGGTTTACCGACCGCTTTTTTCAAGTCGACCCGTTATGGTCCTGTAATTATTCGAATTTATTCAGAACGCTTTTGAGGACATCCTTAGGCGCCAGATAAAACATCATTTTCAGGCGGACATAATCATCGCGGTAAAAATAGTAGCCTGCATGTTTACCCCAGCGGCCGCTGCGCGAAGAATCCTTAATAAGAAACCAGTCATGACCCTTGATTTTCTTAATGCCCACGGCATGAATACTGTGGTCGTCGCCGGTACTTCTATTGTATATCCGGTATTCCCGTGAATCCTGATTAATTTAAGCTTGAGGAATATCGAAATCGGGTATAACAGCCGCATCTTCGAAACCGTTATACCCCGGCTCGGATACATCGCCACCGAGAACCGCGGTCAAGCCGCCTTCCAGCCCCTGTCTTAACAGGTCATACCAGATATCGAGGGGAAGATTGTAGTAGGTACTGTCGTGCCACCAGTTATCATCGACCTCCAGTTCGCCCCGGGTATAAAAGGGCAGAGTATAAGTGGAAATTACCCCGGCGTAATCGTCCGGGTTGAATTTTAGAATTTCTCGGACAAAAATCATTGGTGTCATGGTTCTTTCTTCGTATATCAAAGTCGCCGGCGGTTCACCCATATACTTGTTCAATATTAATTTTACGGTGGCGATAACCAGAGCTTCATCCCAGAAGTCGTTATCTTTAATATACTGCAAATAAGTTCTTATCTCGTGCGACAGGCAGGAATGGTCGTATTTCTCGTCGCCTGCATAGCCGGGATAGAGGTCATGGGGCACAATGCCATATGATTTTATCAGGCGGAAAACGGTGTTGGGTTCCGAACCCTGGGAGAGATGGAAAGCACCGCGTTGATGGACAAAATAACGACATTTTTCGAGATACTCGTAATAGACCATGTACATTTCGGATAATTTTATTTGCAGTCCCTGTAACCGGGCGACTTCAGCTTCGACCAGCGAGGTCCCGGCAAACGCCCAGCAGGTGCCGGTGTTATATTGCGCCACCGGAGGCAGGTGAAAAGCAGCCTTGAAAACGTCCGGGGAGGCTGGTTTGGTTACGCCCGTGAAGTCAAAACGAAGTGTTCTTTCGCAGTCTTCCTGGTCCTTTTTATTTTTGTCCAGTTGCGTGCGAATGGTTCCGGTAAGGCTGTCTTCAACGGCTTTGATACTGTCGCGAATAATTTTCATCTGTTTGAGAACGGGGTCGTTATAAGAGGGTACGTATTTTACCCGGTCCTTTTGAGCTGGTAAGGGATTCATGAATAAAACCTGAAATCCCAGAATCATAATCAGGCACTTGGCTCTTTTCATGGTAGTCCTTGTCTTCTGATATTTTTTTGAATAGGGTAATTAAAAAACTAATAAAAAGTCACCTAATTTTTAGATGACTTTGAGCTTTATCTTAAGGTGGTTTATATCATCATTAAGGCGGTCGAATCGGCCGTATCTCAGGCGGCACCCTGTTCTTCTTCACCCTGGAAAAATTCGTTAGCGTAGCCTTCCACCGGTTTAAGCTGTTCGAGCCATGAAGCCTGGTCATCCCGGTAACAGACCACAATCCGTTGCTCGTCTTCGATATCTTTAGCCCGGTGGTATTTCAGGTAGATGTAGTTGTGGTCCACGCCGATAATTTCGATTTTACCCGAAGCATGGGACATGACATACCTGACCCGCTTGGCCAGTCCGGAACATTTTTTCTTGGCTTCTTCGATTTTAAAATAAGCTTCGACTATTGGGATTTCAAACGATTCGTTGCCTCTTGTGGGCCTACCCTGGAAAATGTAATACTGGGGGACACCGATATAGGATAATTCGTTCCAGAGTGCCGCCATGGTGGCGGGGTTGTCCGATATGCCCCGAAGAATGGGATTCTGGTTGACACAGATTACTTCGGCTTGTTGCAGCAGGCGGATACCTTCACGACATACGTCGGTCAATTCGTTGGGATGGTCGAAATGACAGACAAAATAAAGACGACGGTCGGGCGGAGAATGCTCCTTCAGCACGGACATCAACTCCGGGTCGTTGATGAAACGGTAGGGATTGAAAGCCGGCATTTTTGTGCCGATACGAACGATTCTTACATGTTCAATTTGGTGCAGGGCGGAGAGAATCTTTTTCAGGTAACCCGTACCCAGCACCATGGGGTCGCCGCCCGTTAAAAGGACGTTGTTTATTTCCGGATGTGCCTTGATATAATTGATTCCTTCGTTGATATCATAGGTGACTTCATCGATATGTTTTAAAAATAAGCGCTTGCGGAAACAATAACGGCAGAAACCGCCGCATTTTTCCGTGACCAGAAGGAGAGCGGTGGATTGATATTTGTGCTGAACGCCTTTACGAACCGTAACGGAACTCTCATTGCAGGCATCGAGACTGCCCCAATCTTTCAATTCGTCGGGATGAGGTATGATCAATTTGCGAATCGGGTCATCAGGATTGTCCCAGTCAATCAGGCTTAAATAATATTCATTGGTCCGGAAAGCGAATTTATCCGCAACTTTTTTCAGCTCGGCTTTTTCCTTTTTTGAAAGATACGGAAGCTGGTTTGCATCATGAAGGTATTGAGGTTCCCTTTTTAGTCCAAAATCCGTTCGGGCATTTTTTTTCATAAGAGCCTCCTGTCTTTTTGCTCTTAATCCAACCGAAACACCTGTTGATTATTTTACTAACTCGTGCGAATTCCCTCCGTTAAATCGGGAGGGGTAGCATCCTTACACGAAGGAGCATAGCTGGATTTAATTATGTCGCTCAGCCCTTATCAGGCTGGTTATCCCCTTTATAATACATTATACCAAATAATACTAATATTGTCAAGCTTTGTTAGGTAAAAAGGCCGTATTTTAATAAAAAAGTCGTGAAGTCTTTACGGCATTTAAAAACTTGTAATGTAAACTTGTTGTAGTATAATAAGTTAAATTATACTTAATTTTTTTAATGTATCAAATAAATATCTTAATATCTACTATCAATATGTACATAGAACCATTAGGACTAACCGTAAATAAAACCGATTGAAAACCTATGTTATTATATGATAATAAGTTATCGTTTTATTCGTTACGGAGAGCTTCGACCGGGTCGACTCGGGCGGCTCGTGAAGCAGGATAGAATCCGGCCACCAGACTAACCAGAAGACCGAAAAGAAATGCAATCAGAATCAACCAGCCCGGCAGGGCGAATAATTCTATTTCATCAAATCCCTGCTTGGTCATTATAATTCGGGCAATAAACGAAGCCAGGCGGGTAATGAGCCAGCCAAAGATAATCCCGATGGTGGCTCCAAAGGTGCCAATCATGGCGGATTCAAAAAGAAAAAGCAGCCGGATATCGGGCTCATCCGCCCCCAGCGATTTCATTAAACCTATTTCCCGTTTACGTTCGATTATGGACATGACCATGGTGTTGACGATTCCCAGGGAGGCAGTTATAAGCGCGATAAGACCTATTATTCCCAGGAACAGGTCGAAATAGAAAAAAAACCGGCTTATTTCCTTGAATTGCCGGGCGAAACTGAAGGTTCTAAAACCGAGGGCTTCGACCGAGTCAATTACTTTCTCGGTCGAATAAAGAGGGTCGAGATTCAAGGTTATTTCAGAGTAATTTTGTTCGATGGAATCACCGGTGGGAACAAAGAAAGAACCTTCCTGCAGAGCCTTAAAAAGGTCAGCAGGGTCATCGCCAAAACCGCTGACACTGAATCGGCGGGCTGAAGCAGCCGGTATTATAATGGGTTCGATGCGAAGCCGGTGACCATTAATTTTATCGAGGACACCGCAAATTGTCAAAGTGTCGCTTATCAGACTGCGATGATTCATGTAGCCTTCAAGAAAAAGATTAAAAGCACTGTTCATTTCACCGTAGAAGATTCGTTTTCGGTAGTCGTCATTTAAAAGGGAATCGAAGCGCAATTCTTTTAAGCGTACACGCATATGTTCCCGGGCATTTTGCAGAATATAGGCCAGGCCGCTGTCAATACTGGCTGATTTTATAGATATTATGAGTTGTTGTCCGATTATCGAATCCGGGGTGAGGTGCAGTGAATCCGTCAACTCCCGGGTAACAACTGCTTGGCGGGCGCTGTCCCGGTCATAAAAAGTACCGGCCAGAAGTTGGGAGTACAGCTTGGTTGCAAACACTGCGGCCGGTAAAGCCTGGGCATTGACCGAGAAAGAAGTATCCTTTATGGTGGCGGAAACCTTGAATTTACTATAAGGATAAGCCAGGTTTACGCCCGGGATCTCAGCTAATTCAGCCACGGTTGCATCATTCAGGGTAACCGTCCGGGCAGTATCGTCGTCATTACTTTTACGGGGCGGATACACCTGCATGGTGTTAAACAAACCCAGTTGTTCATACTGCTCTCTTACCAGTTTTTGGTTCCCGGCGCCAAAGGAAAGCATGGCAACAAAAGCTGCAATGGCGATTATCACGCCCGAGATGGTCAGAAATGACCTGAGTTTCATGCGCCAGAGATTCCCGGTTGAAATAGCCAGCAAATCATGCCAGGTCATGGTGGTCGTTCCTTTTTGACGGGCTGGTACTTGTCTCTATTATCTGGCCGTAATGCATTTTTATTATTCTGCCGGTAGTTGACCGGGCCAGCTCGAGGTCATGAGTTACCAGAATTATCGTTAATCCCTGGAGGTTGAGCCTTTTTAAAAGTGAGGCAATGTGCCGGGAATTGTCCTGGTCGAGATTCCCGGTGGGTTCGTCGGCGAACAGAATTTCAGGTTTTTTTACCAAAGCACGGGCAAGGGCTACCCGTTGCTGCTCCCCTCCGGAGAGGTCAGCCGGGCGGTGGTCAAGCCGGTCGGCCAGGCTCAATTTTTCCATAATCTCAATCGCCAGGCGGCGTCGTACCGGGCGCGGGGTTTTATTAAAAAAAAGGGCCATCTCAACATTTCCGAGGGCGGTATAATGGGGTATAAGATTAAAGGACTGGAAAACCATGCCTACTCGGTAAGCCCGGTAAGCCGCTAATTCGCGACGGCTTAATGTGGCCAGAGAATGGCCTTCGATTTCGATATGCCCCGACGTCGGAGTGTCAAGACCGGCCATCAAATTCAGCAATGTCGATTTTCCCGAGCCGGAAGAACCCACCAATCCCAGGCACTCACCCTTTTCGAGGGTAATATCGACATTATCGACTGCTTTTACCTCCGTCGGACCCCGCCGGTAATAGCGACAAAGGTTAAAAGTTTTCAGCCAGCTTTCAGCCATTCATTTACCTTGTTCAGTTCTTGAATTAATTATTAAACCAAACGCTTTACTTTCAGACGATACGTTTTTAATATTAAACGGTTTCAATTATTAAGCAATAATATTGAATAATTATCATAAGATTAACAATGACGATTCCCGGGTGGCAGGAACCAATTGAAAAAATTCTGGTATATATAAATTGTAATAATTAAAACTTTAGGAAAAAGGACTTTATGAAAAAAGAATTGTTCACCAGAGGAATACCACTGATAATCATCGTAATTTTTATCAGTGTTTTCGCCGTTTTATACTATCAGCCGGCGGCTACAGACCGGCTTCCTGATGACAGTATTAATCAGGACCGGTCAATACTTACTTTACGAGACCTTAACCGGGCGTTTATTGATATTGCCGCAAAAGTAAAACCGACCGTGGTTACGGTATCGACGGAACGTCTGTTGTCCGTTCGTCAGGGCAATCCGTTTGGTTTACCCTTTTCGAATGACCCTTTTCTGGATTTCTTTTTCGGACCCCGTCAAAAACAGGACCAATCCCAGGAAAGGCAATATCGTCAGGAAGGTCTTGGTTCCGGGGTGATTGTCAGTTCTGACGGACAGATTTTGACTAACAACCATGTGGTTCGGGGAGCCGACAGTATCTATGTCCGGACTTACGACGGCAAACGTTACAAAGCTAAAATAGTCGGGGTTGACTCCAAGACCGACATTGCGGTTTTGAAGATCGACGCCCGTAGCCTGCCTGCCATTACCATCGGCGACAGCGACAAACTTCAGGTTGGTGAAATCGTTATGGCCATCGGCAGTCCCATGAGTGTAAATTTGGCTTATACCGTTACGCAGGGGATTGTCAGTGCCAAAGGGAGGTCCAATGTCGGACTGGCAGATTACGAAGATTTTATTCAAACCGACGCGGCTATCAATCAGGGTAATTCCGGTGGCCCGCTGGTCAATCTTGATGGCGACCTGGTCGGCATCAACACGGCGATTGTCAGCCAGAGCGGTGGTTTCCAGGGTATCGGTTTCGCCATTCCTTCCAATATGGCGACCGGGGTGATGAAGTCGTTGATTGCCGATGGGAAAGTTATTCGCGGCTGGCTGGGTGTATCTATTCAGGACATTAACGAACAGATTGCCGGAGCGCTGGGTTTGAGCAGTGCCGGCGGGACTTTGGTCGGCGATGTTTCCCCCAACAGTCCAGCGAGCGAAGCGGGCATTGAAGCCGGGGATGTTATCACCGCTTTAGATAAACGCAGAATAAGCAACTCCGCTCAACTTCGCAGTCAGATTGCCGCCACCGCTCCCGGCACCAGGGTTACCCTTACGATACTTCGAGACGACCGCGAAATGGATATTAACGTTAAATTGGGCGAGTTGCCCGGTGAAACTGCTCAGGTACCTGACAGCGGCGAGATTGAACAACGGCTGGGTTTTGCCGTTAAAACCCTGACGCGGGAACTGGCCGGTAATTATGGTCTTGACCGCGTTCTGAGTGGCGTCGTGGTGACCTCCATCGACCCGGCGGGAAATGCTTATCAGGCCGGCTTGCGGGAGGGGGATTTAATTCGTTCCATTAATAAAGAAAGAATTACCAGCGAAGACCAGTTCTATGCCAAAATCAAAAACATGAAAAAAGGAGATACGGTTCTTTTAAGAATCACTCGCCAGGACAGGGCTTTTTATATCGCTTTCACTTTCTAAAGTAGATAATGTCATACAGAAAGGGTGAACGCTGTTTCTTAATACGGCGTTCACCCTTTTCATTAGCCTTGCTTTTTACCGGAAATTCCCCAGAGTATAAGTTCAATGAGGGTGTCAACTTCAGGTTGTAGCTGCGATGGTTTCTGCTCCATAACCCATTCGAGTTCAAGTGATTTAAAAACAATCGCCATGACGTTAGCCGCCATTTCAGGTTTATCTATCTTGAACCGACCGGCTTTTATTCCTTCATTAAGGATATCCTTTAACAAGTTTCGCTCCCAGTTCAGAAAATCGGTCCTGACAGCGTCCATTCTCGGCCACAGTTCCTGAGCTACATCGCGAGTAACGCGATAGAAAGTGACGGCTTTTCTTAACTCCCTTATTTTTACATCCAACAGAGCGCGGATTTTTTTGATAGGGCTGTCGGCCTTATTAACAGCTTCCATTATATAATGATTTATCTGGTTATTTTCCCTAACTACCACCGCCTTAAAAACATCGTTCTTACTGCGAAAGTACTTGTACAGGGTTCCCTTAGCGACATCGGCCTGACGGGCAATTTCATCAACCGTGGTTTTATTGTAACCATTCCGGGCAAATAAAGTTTGCGCCGATTCCATAATTGCCGTGACTTTTTTATTTTCTCTTGCGTTCAAGCGGCGATTTTCTCCAGATGACATTAACAGTTCTCCGATAAATAAGTGTACTATTTTTAAAATATAGTCTAATTAATAAATACGGCATTACAAGTGTCAAGATATAATATAAAAATGTCAGAGATAACAGGCTATAAAAACTCGGCTAATCAGGCTGATATCAGGGGTGGCCGATAATTGGTAATATTTCTTTAATAAATTATTATACAGCCGGAGGTATTTTAAGAGCGGATTATCTCTTTTAAGTAATTATTTTTGTGGTGATTCTGCGGCCTTGCCGGAGGTTGTATTTTGTCTGACGGTTTCAAGAATATAATCAGCGACCAGTTGCAGTTTTTCATCGCCCAGTTGAGCGAAGGATGGCATGGGAGCGAATTGCGGCCGTTTTTTCCCGGGCGCTTTGGCCCATTTTACTATTCCTTCGGGATTATCTTTGTAAAGGGAATAAATTTCCACCAAAGAAGGCCCGGCCAGGATTTTATCAACCGCATGACAGGCGGCACAATTGACAAAGATTTTTTCTCCGGTTATCGCTGTACCAAGAGCCTCGCCTGCGCCCTGTCCGGCAGCCAGTCGCATCCGGGTGGCCAGGAGAATGGCGTGGAAACGTTCTGATTCGGAAGCAATTAATGCCCGGTGCGGTGCCAGGCTGACTTCACGATAAATATGTCGTCCGGTTCCCATGGCAATAACCACCAGGGTAAAAATAAAAATAATAACTGCATAAGAATAACCTGGTTGGTCGTTTCCCTTTTTAATTTCGCGATGAAGGTACCAAAGGACCAGAAGCGCCAGGGCTGCCCCTACCAGGATAATAATAATTAATGTTATCGAAATTCCCGAATAAGGCAGGGTAAAAAGAAGAAGGGGACCAAAAGCGAACTGGGCCACAGTGGCGTAAAAGGTCAATTTATAAAATATTTTTTTTAATTCAGCATGGCTGAATTCAGGCAGAGCGGTTTCCAGCGGATATTTTTTACGCCCGAACCATCCCGCCAGAAAAAGGCCGGTCAGGGCAAGCGAAGCCGTTAAAAAATGAAAATACCTGGGGAAAACATTGCCTACTCTCAAGGAGGAAAAGAATCCGGATACTTCAGGCCATTTATCGGGAAAGAGCATTAAATTAATATTGGTCAGGAAAATCAGGGGAATACATAAAAACAGGAAAGCAGCCATACTGCCTATAAAAATATGGAATTTTTTGTTCTTTTCCTGCCAGTTCAACCAGGTGTATTTATGCAGATAAGCCAGTAAAAATGCGATAATTACCAGCGGTATTATGGATATCCAGGCATAGCCGGTCAGGGTGTTGGCCGAGTAGAAATGAATCGTATAAACGAGGTTGATGCATAAAAGCGGTCCCACGCCCAGCACTACCGCCAGGCTTTTATTGACAGTGACGGTTTCCGTGATTTTCTTCCCCAGTTGGTCGTATTTTTTTTGGTTCAATCCGAGGATTTCAAAAAACACGGCCAGAAGCGACCCGCCCACCATCAGGTTGACAAACAAAATATGAAGTAAAAAAAGGACAACCAGAAAGAATTTCAAACCCCAGGAACTGAAGGGTAACGGCAAATCAATATCCCGCGGGATCGGAATCGTGGTTAACAGTACGAAGACAATCTGGTTAAAAGTCAACAGCATTCAAAATCTCTCATCAGGGAAATAGGTTAAGGGCTGCTCATGGAATCAACCGGTTGAGCCGGTTTGGGTTGCCAGCGTGCCTGAGCGTCGAATATCGGTTCTCTGTTATTCTGTAAATACTTTATATAAGTAACCAGCGCTTCGACCTCCGCGTCATTGCCCGGAAACGGCGGCATATAGGTGCGGGTTACGTGCATGGTACGCAGGAAAGCGTTCAAAACCTCCTTGTCCCAGGGCTCCGGGCCGTAGAGATTTTTAAATTTGGCGGTGAGGCTGTTCAAACCCGAAGTCGTGTGGCAGCGGGAACAGGTAACCAGGAAAACGTCGCAGCCCGCATCTAACTGGTTAACCGAAGTAACCCGGTGGTTTTTAACCCAGGTGGCATAGGGCAAAATCCCGTCCCGTTGAAAAACGGGCATCTCTTCGATTTTAACGCCGTTGGAGTACATGTAATCGGCAATTACGTAGGGTTTACGGATGAATTCACGCACTCTTTCGAAATGTCCCAAAAGCCATATCCCTAAAACAAAGGGTACCAGCAAAACCAGACCAGTGATGTATCTGGGGCGAATGATGCCGATAAGGGTTATCAGGCTAATGACACCCACCGTTGCCAGCATGATAACAGCCAGGGTGTGATGCCAGTGCATAAACCGCTGGGTCATCAGGCCGACGTTGATATTGGCCAGCATGCTGTCAGGAACACGGTACCAGTACCATAGCGCCGACGGAATAAACGGCACCGCCCAGCCAAATGACCAGGCAGCCACCAGGCGAACTGCCTGCCGGCGGAAAGGGCTGCCTTTTTCAGTGAAGAAAAATATCATAAACCAGGCGCACAACCCGGCTGTCATCATGGCGTAAGTCGTGCGAAACGCCAGCTGGGGAAGGTACAGGGGGTTGAAAAAGCCCGAAATGAAAGTTCGGGTCACCGGCCAGGTCCCCGAATCCATCATGAAACCGAGGATACCGACAATAATCGCCATAGTCAGCCACGAGAAAGCGGCCAGGAAAATACCGAAGCCGATGTGGACTTTCTTCATTAATCCCTCTGACCAGCGTTTCCAGGTTAAAAAATATATCATTATGAGGATGACTTCACTGATGAAAACCAGCCACTCGGTAAACCAGGCCCAGAAGAATACCCGTAAAAGACTGCCGATACCGAAAGGTGCAATCAGGGCGGTGGTGAACCAGATGCCGACCCCGGTCAGGGCGCCCACGGTCGTGGTGATAATAAAAAGAACAAAGGTTATGCGGTAAGCGAGCCTGTCCCATTCAACTTTGCCGGTTCGCCGGCCCCACCATTCTATCAGGACGATTAACGGGTAGGCACCCACCGCCAGGGGGTGGTTGATGAAAACATGGATGCTGGCGATGATGGCCATGAACAGGCGATTGCCGATTAAATCGAAGAAAAATTGCGGAAAGTCCATGCGACAATATGGCGTGAGCTTTTCGGGTTGGCAATATTTTTTTGTTTTAAATAAAAAATACAGCCATAGCCGTATAATGTCTTTTTAGTGCCATCATGTAAGATAACGGGATATGTTTACAATTCCGTATAAATTAAGAGGCATACTTTAATGCGCCATGAGGCAGTGTTTTTTTCCTGCTGATGAAATCTTTTATTGCCGATGTTTCATCTGCCGTATAATAGATAAAATACTCTTGTATATAATGTTTTTGTAAAATTAATTAATGGGGTGGTTATTTTTTACGGCGATAATTCCTGTTCTTACCCCAGGGCGACATCGAGCGTCATCATCACCGCGAAGCCCATTATGGCGCCGAACGTGGCGGCGTGGGAATGCTCCCCTCTCTGGGATTCGGGTACAAGTTCCTCGACGACGACAAAAATCATCGCGCCCGCGGCGAAAGCCAGGGCATAGGGCAGAATCGGGCGGGCGATTATTACCATGGTGGCGCCAAGGACCCCGGCGATAGGCTCCACCGCCCCGGATAACTGACCATACCAGAAACTTCTCAGGTGCGAGATTTTCTCACGGCGCAGAGGCATCGACACCGCCAGGCCTTCGGGGAAATTCTGAATTCCGATACCCAGTGTCAGGGCGATGGCTCCGGCCAGGGAAGCCGACGGCAGGTCGGCGGCAATGGCACCGAACGCCACCCCGACTGCCAGGCCCTCGGGGAAATTATGGAGGGTGATTGCCATCACCAGAAGAGTGGTACGCCGCCAGTGAGTGTGAATACCCTCGGCTTCGGAAGTCGGCAAATCAATATGAAGGTGAGGTAAGAGACGGTCAATAAGCCTTAAAAAGAATGCACCTCCCAGGAAACCCACTACCGCCGGGACCCAGGCCGGTACCGGACCGCCCTCGGACATCTCAATAGCCGGCGCCAGCAATGACCAGAAACTGGCGGCAATCATTACCCCGGCGGCAAAACCAAGCAGAGCATCAAGCGTCTTGCGGCTGAGTTCTTTAGAAAGGAATACCCCTGCCGCCCCGGCGGCGGTCATAAACCAGGTGAAAAGGGTTGCTATCAAAGCCTGTATAACAGGATGTAAATTTGTAAACCAGTCGACCATTCAATATCTTTCGTATCAAGGTTATTAAAATATTTCTATCATGTTTTATAATCAATCTTAAATTGATTTAATTAGACAATGATTTCCATACAATTGAAGGAGCCTAAAAAAAATTCAATGGAAAGCTGAACGTCCTTTCAAGGAAAAGATGGTATAAAGAAAAGATGTTCACCAGTGGACATCGAGTGTCCGCAAATGGACACTTTAAAACTTATCGATAAATCATAAATTATTAAAATATAGACAGTTATAAGTACGGGCATTGTTATTGCTTTTGAAATATAAGTGATTTAATAAGGAGCGGTAGTCCCAAATCTCTTTTGTTGGATGAAAGAGGATTATATGAAACTCTTCTGGCTGATAATAACAATTTTATTCGAACTGATATTTCTTCTGGTCACCAGATAGTTTTCGGTAAGGTTATTGTAATAAATGCTTCGAATCGGAAGTTTTTACCCTGTTTTTTAATCAGGTGAGGATGGCGCTGTAGAAATTCTGATTAGCCGATTCCGGCCAGCCTCACCGATAATCACACTGCCATGGCAGTGTTGCCCCCGTTTGTATAAAATTTCGGCATTTTGGTGTATTATATCAATGAGACAACAATAGGTAGGTAATAGGTATAACAAGGGGTAGGTTTTTGGATGGTTCTTAATGGCAATTTTGATTTGATTTATCTGGTATGAGAAGGTAATAAGGCGAAAAAAATGCCGAAGGGGGGACTCGAACCCCCACACCCTAACGAGTACTGCGCCCTGAACGCAGCGCGTCTACCAGTTTCACCACTTCGGCATCATAACGCGGGTTTCTCTCCGGCGGTTTTCTAATATATAAGTAATCGACTAAAAAGCAACAGGAAATTACCGGCCTGATGGTTTTTTGCAAGTGATTGTCAGTAAATGAAATATGACGAAATACTTTATTTAACCATGTGAAATTTATGGAATGACAATAAAAGTCGTTTTAATTGCTTTTCTAATTAAATTTGAATAGACTTAAAATTGTAGCATTAATTGAGGAGATTAAAAATGAATAAGCTTCTTTTGCAAAAACTGCATTTATCCCTATTTCTATTAACTGTAATGGGATTGTCTGTGTTTTTCATGTCATGTTCGGACGATGATTGCCCCACCTGCCCGCAAGAGACCGGTGACCTCTTTACTGTTACGGTGGTCGATACGTTGGGCAACCCGGTCGAAGGAATAAGAGTCGGCAGTATAAACCACTATTACTATACCCCTCTTACCACGAAATCGATAAAACCGCAGGTTTCAACCGGGATTGTGTTTTCCCTTCAGGAAGACAGCTATGTAACCTTGTTGATCTATGATTATTACTGGAATCCGGTCAAAACGTTGCTTGATTCGGTAGAGTTCGGTGCATCCACAATCAGTGTCGGCTGGGACGGTACCGATTTTCTCAACCAGCCTATTAAACGCGGTTATTATTATGCCTGGCTTAAGACTCGGTGGGTGGACGAGCCGGATTCGATTTTCATCGATACCAACGCCCTGGTAATGGAAGTTGGCTTTTCACCTGTGCAGACGTTAATTGGTTACACCGACCGTAACGGTATCTTCACCACCGACGACACCCTGTATTTCCCCTGCCTTCTGGGCAAGCCTCCCGAAGTCCAGAAACTGAATGAGTACGGCATGCCGCTTGATTCGCTTTTCCATTACCGAGACACTGTTACGATTACCTTGTCGCACCCAGGCAAACCGGGTGATTTTATTTTAATTGACACCCCATTGGTAGTTGGGCCGAACGAATTTGAGCTGACCTGGGATCCTGCTCTGGCGGGATTCTGATTGAACGGGAAAAGAGCTAGTTCTTTTGTGGTGTCAGGTATTATCATGGCGCCGCTTTCATTATCAGGAAATTGTCAGAGTCTGGAACGGGACGTCTGAGTCTTTCTATATATTTTAATATTCCAATTTTCCCCTGTTCTTTAACGCCCTTCTTGCGTATTTTTATAAAGTATCATGAGCAATGAGATTGGAAATAAACTAAACGCCTTAAAAGCAATTCTCGCCGACATGGGCTCGGTGATGGTGGCTTACTCCGGCGGGGTGGACAGCACGTTGCTTTTAAAAGTCGCCGCTGATATGCTTGGCGATAAAGTCGTGGCGGTTACCGCTGATTCGGAAATTCACACTTCCGACGAACTTGAAAAGACAAAGCAAGTATCTGACCGGCTTAAGGTTAAACATGTGATTGTCAGAACCGACGAACTGAGTGATAAAACCTTTGTAGAAAATCCCCCCGACCGCTGTTATATCTGCAAGAAAAATCGCTTTATACGCATGCTTGAGATGGCGCACCAGGAGGGGATAAATTACCTGATTGAAGGTTCCAATCTTGATGACGAGGCCGATTACCGGCCTGGTATGAAAGCCATCGAGGAGCTGGGAGTGCGAAGTCCGCTTAAGGAAGCCGGTTTGACGAAAACCGAAATTCGGGCGCTTTCAAAAGAACTGGACCTGCCCACCTGGGATAAACCGTCCTCGCCCTGTCTGGCCACGCGGGTTCCTTTCGGGTCCTTAATTACCAGAGAAAAACTTAAAAGAGTTGAAGAATGCGAAAGAATGTTGCATAATCTGGGGATTAAAAATCTCCGGGTTCGTGACCATGACCGTCTGGCTCGGATTGAAATCAACCACGAGGACAGGCCGCTTCTTCTGGATGAAAAAAATTCCACGGCCATTACCGCTTTTTTCAAAAAAAGAGGTTTTGTATTTGTCACTCTCGATATTGAGGGATTCCGAAGCGGCAGCATGAATGAACTGTTGGAAAGAGACGACTTGTGAAAAAAGAATCGCTCGAGAAGATCCTGAACGAGGTTCGGGACGGAAAACTGGCGGTTGACGAAGCCCTGCGTCTTTTGAAGACCCTGCCTTATGAGGATTTGGGTTTTGCCAAAATAGACACCCACCGCGATTTACGCCGGGGTTTCCCGGAGGTTATTTTTTGCCAGGGGAAAACTGTTGCACAAATTGTTAAAATTGTCGAAAAAATTTCCCATTCTGATGATGTCATCATGGCTTCCCGCGCTAATCGTGAAATCTACGAGGCTATCCGGCAGGTAAAGCCGGGAGCCGTGTATTTTGAAACCGCCCGGATAGTTCTTATCGGTCGCAAGAAAGAATTGAAAACCGAAAAAGAAATCGCCGTGATAAGTGCCGGGACCTCGGATATACCGGTGTCCGAGGAGGCCGCGGTAACGGCTGAAATCATGGGTAACCCGGTGGAACGGATATACGATATCGGCGTTGCCGGGGTGCACCGCGTTTTCCACAATCAGGAAAAGATTTTCCGGGCCAACGTGCTGGTGGTGGTGGCCGGGATGGAGGGCGCCCTGGCCAGCGTTATCGGTGGTCTGGTGGACCGCCCCGTTATCGCCGTGCCGACCAGTGTCGGGTATGGCGCCAGTTTCGACGGCCTGGCGGCTCTTTTGTCCATGTTGAATTCCTGCGCTCCCGGAGTGGTAACAGTTAATATTGACAACGGCTTCGGCGCCGGTTATTTTGCTTCTTTAATAAATCAAACCGGGAACGATAAATGAAAACATTATATTTTGACTGTTTTTCCGGCATCAGCGGTGATATGATTCTGGGCGCCCTGGTTGATGTCGGACTGGATGTGAATTACCTCGAAAACGAACTGGCGGAACTGAACCTGGCCGATTTCAAACTCAATGTTAGAAAAGTCCTCAAAAAAGGAATTACGGGGACGAAGGTCGATGTTGAGGTTAAAGGCGAACAATCCGCCCGGCACCTTAAGGATATTATCGAGCTCATTGAAGCAAGCGCTTTAAAGGCGGATGTTAAAAATATCAGCAAAAAGATTTTTATGAACCTGGCGGTAGCCGAAGCCCGGGTGCATAATACCGACGTGGAGAAAGTACATTTCCATGAGGTGGGAGCAGTGGACTCCATAGTGGATATAGTCGGGACGGTGATCGGTTTGAAAGAGCTGGGAATCGAAGCCGTGTACGCCTCGCGGGTACCCACCGGCAGCGGTTATGCCGATTCGCAGCATGGCCGTATCCCGGTGCCGGCGCCAGCCACCGTGGAACTTCTGAAAGACGTACCTGTTTTTTCACCGGGCATTGAGGCGGAGCTGACCACCCCGACCGGCGCGGCGGTGCTTAAATCACTTGCCGCCGGTTTTGGACGAATGCCCTCGATGACCGTTGAAAAAGTCGGTTACGGGGCGGGTACACGTGATTTTGACCAGCTGCCCAATTTACTCCGGATATTTATCGGCGAAGTCAAACAGGGGAGTTACGAAAATGATGAAGTGGTGCTGATTGAAACAAACCTCGACGATATGAACCCGGAATTTTTTGACTATGTATCCGAACGGCTCTTTGAAGAAGGGGCGGTGGATGTTTTCATCACCCCGATTATAATGAAGAAAAGCCGACCGGGCTCGATATTGAACGTGCTGTGTAACGGTGACCGGGTGGAACCGTTATTAACGGTTCTGTTTTCGGAAACCACGACTCTGGGAGTGCGGATGCATCATGTTGAGCGTAAAAAGCTGACCCGGGCGGTGGTGCCGGTGGATACCAAATACGGGCCGGTAAAAGTAAAAGTCGGCCGGGCGCCGGGTGGTGAGCGTCAGATAAAAAGTATTACTCCCGAATACGAAGACTGCAAGCGGATCGCTGCCGAGAAAAAGATTCCCTTGAAAAACGTGTATGATGAAATAAAACGTGCCGCCGCCAGGAAACTTCTTGAAGGTGATTTTTAAACTTCAAGCCGGCACCGGCCGCCTTATTTTATAAAACGAAAACTGATGGCATCTTCCGGGCAGGCGGCCATGCATTCGCCGCAGGAAGTACAATCGGGTATCACGCCTTTTTCTTCTTCCTCGTAAACCAGTTTGTGAATAGTCGGGCAGGGGCTTTTTGCCTCGCAGTCGCCGCACAGGGTGCATTTGTCATGGTCTACTCTTATCCGGCCCGGGGCGATTTTCTCCAGAAACCAGGTCAGTACCCCGATCGGGCAGATACTGTAACAGAAAGGGCGATACCATATCAAGCTGGCAGCCACCAGGATTATCATCATTATGATAAAGGTGGTGTCGATAACCCAGTGCAGCAGTTCGAAGAAATTTATCGGGTCATAGAGGCTGTAGCCGGCATAAGCCCGCCAGGTCTGGTCGGCGGCGTCGGCGCCGACTTCACCGGCCAGGTACGCAATATGGTCTTTGACAAAAAAGAAAGTCAGGATAAACATTACCAGCAGGGCAATGCGAACAGCGTTGAAAACGGTAAAATTGAACTGTTTGAATTTATATTTGAACGGTATTTTATTGATTAAATCCTGAAAAGCCCCTAAAGGACATACCCAGCCGCAGAAAAGTTTCCGGCCCACCAGGCTGGGGATAAACATCGCCAAAAACAAAGCCAGAAGCGGCAGGAAAAACTGTCCGAAGGTGAACTTGAACATGAACAGTTTGACTACAGCGCACATCGGGCTCGGATGCAGGGGGAAAAAAAGATCGATTCCGAAAAGAATAAAGGCAACGACCAGCATGGCTATCCTTACCCATAGCCGGGTCCAGCGTAACAAAAGCAGGATCAGGCCGGCCAGGGCGACAAGGATAAATGCCAGGTAGCGGCCGCTTAAGAGGTAGTCGAATAACCCCGGGGGTTCGGCTTTGGAGGTCGGGGGCGGAAGTAGGTCGCTTTTTTCTTCCGGGTCTGCGGAACCGGCCATGCGACTCTGCAGGGTATCGACAGCCTGTTCATTGGCGGGAAATGATGTTTGTGCCGCAGGCAAAGGATTTATTAACAAGCAGATGATTATAATTATCAATCCGGGATAAAAATATTTTTTAAATTCCGTATTCATACTTTTTTATATCTCCGTTTTTGGTTCGGGTATAACATATAATAGTCGTCTTTTTTGTCAAGTAATTGTTTCCCAATATGAAACAAGACTAATGACTCTTTTATCCGGTCCGGCATTTTTCAAATTATACATATTTGTTAAAATATATTGACAATATCATATGATGTATGCAAATTGATAGGGTCTTAAACATTTTTATATATACGAAAGGAGGTACCGGCAACCAAATATTTTTTACGATCAACAGGTAACATACTTAATTAAATTTACTTAGTTTTTGGAGGGAATAATGAAAATACCCAAATTTATCGTGATAATCGGTTTGATAGCTGTTTTCATCTTTTCCGGTTCCGTCCTGGCGGATACTTATATAGAGATGGTTACGCATACCGATGGTTTCCAGATGATGGGGCAGGAGCAACCGCCCCAGTATGATACCATAGCCATGTGGTTAGGGGATGGGGTGGCCCGTTCGTATAACAAAGAAGGCTCTATCCTGATTGACAGCAAAAAAGAAATGATTTATTTGATTGACGATGACAAGAAAGCTTATAATGAAGTATCTTTTGATATCCTGGGCGATATGAAGAAAATGATGGGTTTGGACCAGATGGAAGCCGAAGAAGCCGAAATGATGGAGCAGCAGATGCAAATGATGATGGCGATGATGCAGATATCGGCGACGGTTACCCCCACCGACGAGACCAGGGAAATAAAGGGTTATAACTGTAAAAAATATCTGGTCAATATGCAGTTGTCGATGGCCAATGTCAAAGCCGACTACTGGGTATCGAAAGATATTGATATTAATTATGATGCTTTTAAAAAGTTGAATCTTTCCAAGATGCTGTTTATGCCCGGTGCGGACAAGGTTATCGACGAGTTTGCCAAGATTGACGGTTTCATGGTTTATTCCGAGGGAACAACTAATATAATGGGTACCGATGTAAAATCCACGACCGAATTGATTAAAGCCGAAAATAAGAATGCCCCGGCCGGGACCTTTGAAATACCCAAGGGCTACAAGAAAGAAGTTTTAAAACCCATGGGCGAAGAATAAATCCCCATCGGGCGTGAAATAGTATTAACCGCCGGTTGCTTTTGCCGGCGGTTTTTTTTATTTTAATTTTATTGACCGGTTCCAAATTTTCTCATATATAAGTAATAACGTAAACAAAAAACAAGGGAGAGAATATGGCTTTATTTATCATGGCTCTGACCATCAATCCCAGTGCCAAAAAAATGCATCCGGATTTAACGCACCAGGTGGATGATTCTCTTAACGCCTTTAAAAAGAACAATGTGAAGGTGATTAATCTTTATGCTACTCTGGGGCGGTATGATTACCTGGCGACATTCGAGGCTCCCGACCAGGCGCTGGCTTTTAAAATCGCTTCGCAAATTAATAGTATGGGGATTCTCGAAACCGAGACCTGGCCGGTGGTCCCCTATGACGAATTCTCACAATTGATAAAGTAGTTATTGGCAGTACTGATCCAGTCATTTCCTGGGAGACAAGATAATCATTTATAACTGCACTTTTTTTTCATTCTTTTTCTTTTTCTTCGAATTCTTTTTTTATCAGCCCAAACAGAACCTCATCATGATACTGACCATTGAAAAAGAAATTGCTCCTTCGGCGTCCTTCCTCAATGAAACCCAGCTTCTTATGAAATCCAATTGAGGCTTCATTGTCAGCCACACATGCTGAATTGCACTTTTGAAAACGTCGTTCAAAAAAACAATATCTCATCAGAATCCGGGCGGCTTCCTCCCCATACCCCTGTTTGCGATACGGAGAACTGATCCCTAATCCCATGCTGAAAATCCCATTTTTTAAATTCTGGCTATGCAGAGATATTGCGCCAACTTTAACACCTTCGAGATTTTCAATTGCTAGAATCATAGTACCGTCGACATCTTTACAGTTAATATATTTACTCAATATTTCCTTTTGCGTATCAATTGTAGTGGGAAGTTCAGTACCCAGTTGGAGGAATTGTCGGGAAGGAGTATCTAGCGAATCCATATAAGATTGCTCGGCATCCTCAATTTTCAATGGGCGAAGCCTTACTTTTTCTCCCTGCCAGAAATATTTTGAAAAATCCATATATAGTCCTTTCATATAACATTGTTTATTGTTGTGTCGGGTCGTGTCCGCCTTGGATTGCCTAGACGAAGGACCCGACACATTAAAATCAATTTTATCCCGACACCTGTTCAGCCAGCTGGTAGCGTTTGTATATACGGGCATAGTGGCTCTCCCGGCTCATCAGCTCATGGTGTGTTCCGGATTCAACAATATGACCGTCTTCCATCACATAAATCATGTCCGCCTGTTCCAGCGTATCCGGGCGATGGGTTACCAGGATAGCCGTCATCTCCGGCATGACTTTATGCAACTGTTCCCACAAAGCGGTTTCGGTGCGGGAATCGAGCGCCGAAGTACAGTCGTCGAGAATCAATATCTTCGGTTTTCCGACCAGGGCTCGAGCCAGAGCCAGCCGTTGTTTCTGACCGCCCGAGATGGACATCCCCCGGGTGCCGATTTCAGTATCTAGTCCTTTGGGGAAGGTGGCGATTTCATCTCTAAGTTGTGAAACCTCGACCGCCCAGTTAAGTACTTCCTCGGAAATATCCTCCCGGCCAAAAAGAATATTACGCCGGATGGTATCGCTGAACAAAACCGGTTCCTGGGGAACGTAGCCAACCTGGCGGCGTAAATCCTCCAGACGGAATTTGCGAAGGTCATGGCCATCGAGTTTGACCTGGCCGCCGCTCGGGTCCACGAGCCGGGGAATAAGATTGGACAACCAGCTTTTGCCCGAACCAACTTTGCCTACCAGGGCAATTGTCTGCCCGGGTTTTATTTCGAAATTGACCCGGTCCAGAATTTTTGTTTTCGAGTCCGGGAAAGCGAACGAAACGTCTTCAAAACTCACCGCTCCTTTGATGTCACTGTCGGTTTTGAAAGTACCGTTGTCCTCGACCAGGGCCGGGAATTTTTCAAGTTCCTGAAGCCGGTTAATCGACACTGCTGACTGCCGGGATTTGACCAGGAACTGACCGATATCAAACATCGGGAAAACCATGTAAATAATATAGTAGATGAAAGCCACCAGTTGGCCCTCGGTCAGACCGGCGTGGATAACCATATAACCGCCGGTTGTCAGCACAATGAGTATCCCGAACTGCCAGATGTAGAAATAGCATGATTCCACCAGAGTCATGGCTTTGATGGTGGATATTTCCGCCTCCCGGCGGCGTTGGATGACCTCGCTGAATTTCTTCTTCTGAGCCTTCTCCCGCACGTATGCCTTGACCACCCGGATACCCGAGAAGCAGGCTTCCATGACATCGTTAAAATCGGATATCCTTTTCTGCAGGAATTCGTATCTTTTATCCAGCAGAGAGGAACTGAAAAAGAAAATAACAATAAGAATCGGCAGTGGCCCGGCGGACCACAGGGTCAGGACGGGATTGATGGAAATCATCATGGCGATGGAAAAGGCGACCATGAGCAAAGCCTCGTAAAGGCGGAAAATACCCGAGCAGGCAAACCAGGATAATTTTTCCGCGACATCATCCGTCAACCGGGTGATGATATCCCCGGTCCGGAAATGGTTGAAGAAATCCGGACCCTTGACGGTTATTTTATTAAAGGCATCCTGGCGAAAGAGCCACTCCAGGCGCATATTCATCCAGGCACGGTGTGACTGAACGAAAGTATAAAGGACACTGGCAGTGAGTCCGATAAACACCAGGGCCAGGGTTAACGTCAGGGCGGTCGAAAGCCCCAGATTTTGCCCGGTCTCATTGAGCCGGATAGCTATGGGACTGGAACCGACCCGGGTGGAGATCTCCAGGTTTTTTACGTAATCCACGGTGAATTCAATCAGCCGTGGAATGGATACCTGGAAAACCACCTGTATCGGTGTCAGAAGCAGTAAAACCGCCAGGACATATTTATAGTTTTTATAATAACGCCAGAACCATTTTATTTTATCTAACATTGTTCAAAACTCCGTTTCTGTTTTTAAACTGCAGGTGGAACAGTTTTGAATAATAGCCGTCCGGTTTCAAAATCAGTTCCGTATGAGTACCCCGTTCGATAATTTCACCCTTACGGATGACCAGTATCTGGTCCACATCGAGAATGGTCGAAAGCCGGTGAGCCACGATTATCGAGGTTCGTCCGGCCAGCAACTTCTGAAGGGAATTTTGAATTATCCTCTCCGTTTCCGGGTCAACCGAACTGGTGGCTTCATCCAGAAGGAGGATATCGGGGTCATGAGCCAGGGCCCGGGCAAAAGACAGCAGTTGCCTTTCACCGCGGCTGAAGTTGGAACCTTTTTCGGAGACTTCCGTCTGGTAGTTTTCAGACAACTTCCGGATAAACCGGTCGGCTTCGACAGTCTGAGCCGCCCGGATGATTTTCTCTTCGGTAATATCCCGGGCTTCAAGCGCGATATTATCGCGAATGTTGCCGGGGAAAAGAATTATATCCTGCAGCACCAGGGCGAAGCGTCGCCGCAGGTTTTCGGTTGCAATATTGCGGATATCGATCCCGTCAACGGTGATACGTCCCTCCTGGGGGTCGTAAAGGCGCAGGAGGAGGGAGATGACGGTGGTCTTGCCGCCGCCGGTGGCGCCCACCAGAGCCACTCTTTTACCTACCGGGATTTCAAAACCGGCATTTCGCAGAGCGAAGGTGCCGTCGTTGGTATAGGAAAAAGAAACGTTTTCAAATTTAATACCTTTTTCCAGTTTTTGCCAGACCACCGGCTGAGCCGGCTGGGGCAGGCTGGATTTTTCCATCAGCAAAGCGAAAATCCGCTTGGCTCCGGCTACCGCTTTCTGAATTGTCGACAATTGCTCTGATACCCGGAAAATTGGGTCAAACGACCGCCAGATAAGAATGATGAACATGCTGATGGTACCGACGGTCAGAATACCTGATTTCACCCAGATGACGCTGAAAAAAAGAGTCGTGGCAATCGTCAGGTACTGGAAGAAAAAAACCGTATTGAAGAATACAACGAAAGCGATTTCGCCGTACGACTGGTCCTTGAATTTCAGACGATTTACCTCGTTCAAACGCGCCCGGGCATAAGCCCCGCGGTGAAAAATCTGCACAATCGACATGCCGTGTAAAAACTCGGTTATGGTTGCTGTTATCTCGGCCATCTTTTTCCGAACGGCGAGAAACCGCGACGAAGTAACCCGGCTGACGATAATCGTCAGGATTACCGTAAGCGGTAAAAAGCAGATAAGGATTAGGGCCAGCCGCCAGTGATAATAAAACATGACCGCGTAAATACCCGTAATCAGAAGTATATCGCCTATTACCAGGACGGCGGTGTTGGTGAAAAGAAGACGCAGTGATTCGGTATCGGATTCTATCCTGGCCAGAAGGCGACCGACCGGATTTTTATCGAAAAAGGTTATGTCCAGCGATAAAATATGGTCGAACAACTTGCTTTTTAATTCCACCATAACGTTCTGACCGATAATTTCCAGCCTGATTCTCTGGATATACTGAAGCAGCAGCGCCGTTACCTGGATGGCGGCAATAGCCGCGACCGTATAAATAAGACCTTTGAAATCACCCTGGCTGATGTGGTCATCGATGGCTTTGCGGATGAGAATAGGCCAGGATATGGTCATGGTAGTAGCACTTGCCAGAAGAAACAGACAGAGCAATAGACCTCTGATATGTTTCTTCAAAAGCGGTAATAACCTGCCAAAAGCCTGTCCGGAGCTGATATCTTTATCGTAACTTGATATATTTTCCGTATCGTAAAATTCTGTCTTCATAAGCCTGTTCCTTAAATTAATATAAAATAAGATAACCTTCTACAGTCAGATAACCGTAAATAAAAAGCCGTTTTAATCCCAACGGCAGGTTCAATTTTTTAAGGAGGTAATTAAATCGTGAATTAATTGCCCGCCGCGGAATTATCTATTGGCCTTTTTTACAGCCGTGATAATGACAAAATAATTAACCATATCAGCAGTTCCTTATTCCGAAGCGGTTATGTTATATTTTATTCGATTCTTTACGAATATCTAATGTATAAGTTTCATATATTATATATCTTTTTTTTTAAAAACCAAACAAAAAAAATCAATAAAACTGTATTTAATTAAGGGGCTTGCGACGATATAATTAAATCACTTTTCATGGAATTTCTTAAAAAAGGCTGTCCCCCCGGAGATACTCGATAGTGCTAAATTTGTAATTAAGCCCTGCCATTCCTGGGAATTAATCGAGCTATAGAAAACCTCCTGAATTATTAATAGTAACCCCGTTTTTTTTCATATCATATTACGTCTTAACTTATTAGTGTTGTATGTCAAGGACTTATTAGATTTTTGATTGAGATAAAAATCTGGTTGACAAATGAGGTTATATCAAATTACCTAATAATTTTAGATAGTTTCAGGAAAAAGAGTTATGTCATTGAGACTTTTGAAATTCATATCGGTTGCAGTTCTTTTTATTTGTTTGGCGCCGGGAATTTCGGCCGATTCAGCTGTGCGTCAGGTTAAGATTGGTTTTTTTGAGGGGGGTGAATATCCTTTGCATGAGGTGTTGAGAGAAGCCTTCCGCAATGAATTAACCGGTTTATTACCTGAAAATTATGAAGCTGTTTTTATTCCCGGAGGTTTTAAATCTGCCGGCTGGATCCGTAAGACCTGCCGGGCAATGGCAGAGGAACTGGTAAACCTGAAAGAACTGGATATGGTCGTAGCGATTGGTCCCTAGGTGGTGGAGGAGCTTCTCAGGGCTGGTTTTACCAGGCCGATAATAGCTATGTACCGATTTGACCCTCAGGCCGAGGGATTGGTCGATTCGAATGGAGTTCCGATA
>JAQUSF010000038.1 GCA_028715215.1 Candidatus Zixiibacteriota bacterium | reverse complement strand
GACCCCGATGGAAGCGTATACTTGTCCTGAGAATTGTCGAAGGATTGAAAACAAGGCGGCATAATGACTCAAACCGAATCCACCTTAACTAAGCCGCCGAACTGTCCAAACAACCCTGACCACCTATCAATAATATTTCGTCATTTGCGTCTAACCATCAACATCTTTGGATTTATTTTGCTGCAAACCAAATAAACCCAGGAATAGAAAAATAGCGCCTATCAAACCAATTAAATAGCCAACGATTTCTGCGGTACGGTATGCATTACGGCCGCTTATAATATCGGACCAACTACTATTTATCCTAATATCTGAAATTAGTGATGGAGCAAGAAAAGCGACGCATATCACTCCTAAAATGATTAAACCACAACCAAAAACAATTTTACCTTTGTAACCCTTTAGATAATTGAAAAATGGATTTATACTATCAGGTCGAACAAGGTTCAATCCAAATGAAGTGTGTGGAATCAAATTAAATAAATATACCGGAATAGCAATTATCGATGCCAAGAACGCTAAATAATAAAAGGGTAAATACAAGATAGATACTAGCATTTTAGATATCCAACAGATTAGAAAGGCTATATTTATTATGCGGAAGTATTTTAAGTGAACTTTCGTCAGAGAACCTGTTGCATTTTCAGCGTTCATGAAAAATCTGATATTTAAAACAGTTATCCCACTTATTATTATCCAAATTAAAAAGAAGGGTACTATTTCAAATGAGAAAGAAATAACCATTAATACAATTGCGAGGATATTAATTAATTTTAGATGCGAGTTCATTAAAACCTCCTATTAATCAGTTATTACATTAAATGTATTTATGTTATCAGAACCATCTATCTTACACAAGCAGTAAATATTAATAGAAGGCTGCGTATAAGTCAAATCAAATTATTATATTACCTAATTAGGCAATTGATAACTTCTCAATAAATATTAATCTAAACTTGCCAGATTAAAAATCGCAGTTTCAAAACCTAACAAATTAAGAGGTTATCATGCCTACAAATCTGTATAGCGCAAACCGGCAGTGGGCCTTGCGCACGCCGGATGTGAGGTTGAATAAGCAAGATTAATAGAACCCGAAGGTCGATGAGCCCATATTTCCCAAATAAGAAAGACCAGCAGAAAATAATAGATAACATAGTATTGACCTTCGGGCTGTTCCCCACAACAGAACTGAATTTGTATGAATTCGTAAGTGGTTGGGTGATAACATTTTTGGTAGCGGGGGGAGGATTTGAACCTCCGACTTTCGGGTTATACACCGATTAAGCTGTCCAGACACCAGAAAGCACCAGACACTAACCTGTAGTATTAGCAATAACTTACAGGAAACCCAGTGTCTGGTGTTTTCCATTATTTAGGTGTGTTTTGGCTTGTTTTGTTAGAAAAATGTTAGAAAGAGATGTCCAATATTGATAATCATATCAATTGCTTACGGGAGGCCGGAATCAGTGATTTGATCTTTTTATTTACCAAATGACAACAAATATTGATAATTTGTTGTCATCTTTCCATATATGCAAACAAAAATGCTGAATTCGTCAACTCCCTAAAAATTTGCGATTTTGCAGACAAGATGTTAGTTTTTATTGACAATGTAAACAAAATATGCTAATCTGTTGTCATTTAGAGAAAGATGTAAACGGATAGGTTAATGGAATTAGGAAAATTCATACAGCAAAGAGAGGGCTACAAGGCCTTTGTCCCGAACAAGTTCCCCCCGGAACAGGGTTTTGATTTCACGAAAAAGCTCATACTCAAACACTCGACAGCTGAACGGCTCCTGGGCAAGCTGGACGGCATCACTCAACTGCTTCCCGATGTCGATTTCTTCCTGTTCATGTATGTCCGCAAGGATGCCGCCTCCTCAAGTCAGATCGAAGGTACTCAAGCGACAATGATCGATGCCATTGAGGCGGAAGCCAAGACCAAAGAAACTCTGCCCCGTGATGTCGATGATATACTGCATTATATAAAGGCACTCAACTATGGGCTGAAGAGGCTGGTTGATTTTCCGATAAGTCTCCGTTTCATTCGTGAGCTTCACAAGGAGCTTATGGAAAAAGCCCGGACAACCCAGTTTTCCGATCCGGGGCGTTTCCGGAAGAGTCAAAACTGGATCGGTGGCACAACGCCTTTGAACGCCGGCTTTGTCCCACCCCCGCCGGTTGAGATGAATCGAGCGCTCGATGATTTTGAGAAATTCCTCCACAGCAAAGATGATATGTTGCCGCTTCTTAAGGCAGGGCTGATTCACGCGCAGTTTGAGGCCATCCACCCATTTCTTGACGGTAATGGTCGAACCGGACGGCTGCTTATTACCTTCTACTTGTGGTTGAGCAAACTCTTGGATAAGCCAGTATTGTTTCTCTCGTCCTATTTCAAACAATACCAGGACATTTATTATGCAAAGCTCAATGGCTATCATCACGGTAAGGTGGAAGCATGGCTGGAGTTTTTGCTTGATGGCATCATCGACACCGCCGACAAAGCGATCGCCGCCGCGCAGGCCATTACCGATTTACGTCAGGAAGACATGGAAAAAATTCAATCCCTGAGCAAAACGGCATCCGAAAGCGGCGTAGTTGTACTGCGCAAGCTCTTCGTGCTTCCGATTGTAAACGTTAACACAATTAAAGAATGGACAGGCTTTACCCGTCAGGGCGCCCAGCGTGTCATAGACCGGTTTGTGGAGCTTGGTATTCTGGAACAAAAGGATAGGAACGAAAAGTATGGCCGTTCGTTTATCTACCGGCACTATGTGGATCTGTTTACCTAACAGAATATAGATAGTTGATACTCGGAATTTGTGCTTTTTTGCTTGCAATCAGAACTTATATAGATATATTTGTAACTTAGGATAGAGGTGTCCGCGTTGTTTTATTTCTATCAATATAGTGATCCCACTACCCAAAGGTGTTATGAGGAAACCACATAAACATTGTTAGGCGGCCAATTAAGGAGGTCACAGATGAAGAGTTCCCAGTTGAACAAGTATCGATTCATTGTTGGCATAATCTTGATCATCATAGCAGTACTGATGTTTCTGTTCGGCAAGGGAGACTACTCTACTGCTGGTGCGATTGGGATTGGCATCCTCGGTCTGGTAAGTATTGCGATCTCGAGAAGAAAGTAGATTGCACATTCTAGGTCGCCTAACAAGCGGTTGCAGCCGACACGCTGATCGAGAATTTTGTTGCTGCCGGTCTTGTCTGTGTTTCGTCTCGGTTCCCGTTGGGTGCGTCGCTTCACCCGCGTGCGGCTGAACCGCGGTCCGTTATCCTCTCTCTCTTCCGGTGAAATCTAAGCAAATAGCCCTCGACGAAGCGGCAGGCTGCCTGCCGGTCTGAGCAGAAGAAGACGGGATGCCGTTGTAAACGCGATCCAACTTGCTGGATTGGAGCCTCGCCTGATGTTGCCCAAGGACTGGGACTACAGGAATCCGCTACGAGGTGTCAGGATAGTGATGAAGGAGTGATGCGGCGCGGAGATTGGACAAAACGGTTTTCGGAAATTTTGTTAGAAAACTGTTAGAAAATCCGGTTTCTGAAGGTAATTCCCCAAAAATCAGAACCCCCGAAGTCGTTGAACTTCAGGGGCTTAAACTTGGTAGCGGGGGGAGGATTTGAACCTCCGACCTTCGGGTTATGAGCCCGACGAGCTACCAGACTGCTCCACCCCGCGATCAGGAATTTCAAATATATCACTTACTTAACGTTTGTCAAGTTCGTAAAAAAATATTGTTATAAAAAAAATGTTATAAAAAAGCCGGTTTTTTTTAACCGACTGCTCCGCCGCGACTGCCACCGCCCGGCTACGATAAGATTTCCACCTTAATCCTTTATTGCTAATGCCGGATACTGAATTTAACGTTCCTGATCTTGACCACTTGGGGAAAATATCATAATGATAAAATTGATAACCGGAATTTTTTGACAAATTCGATGTGCAACTCCTGCTCTGATAAAAGACCGTCAAGGTTCGTTCTTAACGGGCTTTATTGTTTTTGTTATGCGGGCTTAATTTATTTTTTACTTTCTTCGGAAGTAAGTTTATTTTTTTTCTTCTCGCCGCGCAGCATCGACATCATAAGAACCGGCGGGGTAATCATGGTCGTTAAAATCACCATAATCACCACCGCGGAATAGGTACTGGCCACAATAACCGGTTCGCCTTCGTACATCAGTTTTGCCCCGATACTGGCGAAAATCAATCCCACCTCGCCACGAGGAATCATTCCCAGGCCGATCGCAATACGGTTTATCTTACGGTCAAATATGGCCATCGAACAGGCTTGTTTACCGATTATGGCGGCCAGAGTAAGAACAAAGGCAAAACCGAGGATTTTAGTGTTGGCGAAGGTTGTCAGGTCGACCATCATCCCCATCCGTACAAAAAATATCGGGATGAGAAAGGTACCTATCGGTTTTATCAATTCCTCCAGCTGGTACTCTCCGCGGTCGGTAAAGTCCTTGAAATATACTTCTTCCATAATTAATCCCGCGGCGAAAGCTCCCACAATCGGTGCCAGCCCGACTTCACCGGCCAGATAAGCCAGGAGGAAACAAACCAAAAGAGAAAAAGACAGCAACACGCCCTGGACTTTCATTTTAAATCCGAGTCGGAAAAAACGCGGTAAGACGAAACCTCCGATAACTACCGCCCCGACAATGAATAAAACCGCTTTGGCAATAATCCAGAGCACCATCGCCGAACTTACCCCCTCTGTTGAGCCCGAGGCGGCGGCGGAAATTATCCCCGTGACCACCGCCAGAATGACCAGGCCCAGGATATCGTCGATAACCGCCGCTCCTAAAATTATTTTTGCTTCATTGGTGTTAATCTTTCCGATATCCTTGAGAACCCGGGCGGTTATCCCGACCGAGGTGGCGGTCAGGGTGGCCCCGATAAAGATATGGACATAAATCGAATGGTCGGGTATGAATAAAACCGCCACGCCCCAGCCCAGGAAAAAGGGGGTAATGACGCCGAAAACAGCCACCATGAAAGAAGCGATGCCGACTTTCATCATCTCTTTGACGGTCGATTCCAGCCCCACTTCGAATAGAAGGATAATTACTCCGATTTCAGAAAGTATTTCCAGGGTAATATTATGTTTGAACGGTTCAAAACCATCGAAGCCAAGCAGGCTCATATTGCCGATAATAATACCGAAAAAAAGTTCCCCCAGTACGGAGGGGGCTTTAAATCTTTCAAATAAATCACCGCCCAGTTTTGCCGCCAGAAGGACTACAATTAGTTCCAGAAGAACGTCAAGAACAGGGCTGTCTCCATGACCCTCCGAGGTCTCTGTCGCTTCGTTTCCAGTACTTCCGAAGGCAATACTGTAAAAGGCATAAACGGCCAATAGAGTTAGAAATATTACCAGTCTCCTGGTTGTTAAAAAGCGCACGTTACCTCCAGCTCTTTTTTTGAAAAATAATTGGGTGGAAATTACGTCCTTTTTATCTGGCCGACAAGTGGTTTTTTGATAGCCGGCAAGTTCTGCTGTAGATGGGAGATAATGCCAGTTTTTGTCTTTGTCGCTTGAGGATAAAGGGGAAGGGTAACAGAAATGCTGATAAAATCAGGTGATTATGCAATCCAGCTTTAGATTTAGGCTAAAATGACGAAAATAGGATAGATAAGAGGATTACAACATTTCTTTTTTAACGGGTTGGAAAATATCTATGCTAATAATTATTGGTGCTGTAATTGTCATGGTTGGTGTCGTTGGCGGTTTTGTTATGGAAGGCGGCGAGGCCCTGGCTCTGTGGCAGCCATTGGAATTATTGATAATCGGAGGAGCAGCTCTGGGAGCTCTTATTATCGCCACCCCTGTTTCGGTAATAAAATCCATGATAAAGCAGGTCACGGGGATATTCGGAGGCGGATTCAACAAAAAAGATTACCTTGACCTTCTGGTTATGATGTATGAAATTTTCAATGTTGCCCGCCGTGACGGTCTGGTCGGTTTGGAAAATCATATTGAACACCCGAAAGAGAGTGAAATTTTAAAACGTTATCCCCGGTTTTTAAATAATCATCATGCCGTAAATTTCTTTTCAGACACGATGCGGGTCATTATTTCCGGATCAGTCCAACCCCATGACCTGGAAGACCTTATGGAAAGCGATATTGAAATCCTTCACGAGGATGAAAACCGTTCAGTGGACGCCCTGACGACCACGGCCGACTCATTGCCTGGTTTGGGTATTGTGGCTGCGGTACTGGGCGTGGTCATAACGATGGCGGCTATCGATGGTCCGCCTGAGGAAATCGGCCATCATGTCGCGGTTGCTTTGACTGGTACCTTTCTGGGCATTCTGGGCTGTTATGGTTTTGTCGGGCCGCTCAGTAAAAGCCTGATGCACCGCAATAATGAAATGAAACAGTATCTTTCGTGTATGAAGCACGCTTTGCTTTCATTTCATAAGGGTGTAGCCGGAGTTATCGCTGTCGAATTTGCCCGGCGGACACTTTATACCGAAGTCCGCCCGGATTTTCTGGAACTTGAAAAAGCCTGTAACGAAGCGAAGAAAAGATAGTCGGTATGGCTGAAGAACAACCACCCATTATAATAAGAAGAAAAAAACATGGCCATGGCGGTAATCACGGCGGTGCCTGGAAAGTCGCATTTGCGGATTTTATGACTGCCATGATGGCTTTCTTTTTAGTGATGTGGCTGGTGGGGCAGTCGGATGAGGTCAAGGAATCGGTAGCGGGTTATTTCCGCGACCCCGGCAAATTTAATCAACAGGGACGTTCGGGCGTTTTAAAAGGTTCCGAACATGCCATTCAATCGGAAAAGGAAAACATCGGCTTGATTAAAACCCCTGAGAAACCGGATTTTATGCCCAGCTCTGAAGAAAAGAAACAGCTTACTCTGGCGGCTAAAAATATTCTCGAAGAACTAAAAAAACAGCGGGCTTTTGACCGGCTGAAAAAAAATATTAAAGTCCAGATGACTTCGGAAGGTTTGCGTATTATTCTGAACGAATCTGAAGATTCGCCCGCCTTTTTTGAACCCGGCTCAGCCAAACTTCTGCAGAAAAGCGCTATCATTCTGGTTACCATCGCTAAAGAACTTGGTCAACTGACCAATCACCTGGTCATCGAGGGGCATACTGATGCCTCCTTTACCGCCCAGTCTGAATATTCTAACTGGGAGTTATCGGCCGACCGGGCTAACGCCGCCCGGCAATTGATGGAGGTATCTGGTCTTAATAAAGGCCAGGTACGTGAAGTTCGCGGCTATGCCGAAAAATTTCCTATGATAACGAATAATCCCGGTGACCCCCGTAACCGCCGTGTCAGCATTCTCGTTCTGTATGAAGCCCGGGAACGTCAGTATGACCAGGTTGAGGTCGGGGCGGACCTGATGGCCGAACTGTAAAACTATATCACTTTGCCCAAGATAACTTTTTCCCCGGCTGTTTATTGGACGGTCTTTATTAGTTTTGACCCTGTTCTGATTCGCTAATGTATTTTTAATAATTTTTTTCTGTTTAAAGACCGATTTTTATTATATTATTACCTGATTTTATGGTAATACCCCGGTAATTTTTTTACCGGGGCTTTTGTGTTGGCTTGCAAAAAGGTTTATAATAAATGGACACCCGCCTTTCTCAATCAAAAAGCCGGCTGGATATTATCCTTCGCCGTTTTTACGAGTACCCGCCCTTTGAAAAACTTCGGCATTCTCTTTATCAGGATAAAAAAAAGCAGGTTAAGGTTACCGGGCTGGCCGGGTGCGCCGAATCGCTGTTGATAACCTCACTGGTGACAAATCAGGACCGGCCCCTGGTGGTAATTACCCGGAATTCTGAAACCGCAAATGACCTTTACGATGACCTGGTTTTTCTCCTGGGGGAAAGTAAAGTAGGTCACTATCCGTCACGGCAGATATTGCCTTACGATTTCAAGGCGCCGGTGGGAGAGATCATGGGGCGGCGGATCTGGTCTTTATCCGGTCTCCGGGATAATGCCTGCCCTGTAATTATCTGCCCGGTGCGGGCAATGGTCGAACCCACTATTCCGGTCTCCGTCTTAAATGCCAACCGGGTGGATATCAAAAAGGGTGAAGAGGTCAATATCGAGGAACTGGTGGCGAAACTTCTCAATCTCGGTTTTCGTTCGGTACGGCTGGTCGAGGAAGTCGGTGATTTTGCCCGTCGCGGGGGTTTGATTGATATATTCACTCCCGGCAGTGAAGCTCCCGTCCGGGTGGAATTTTTCGGCGATGAGGTGGAAACCATCCGCCAGTTCGACGTCGCCGGCCAGCGGACAATCGGCCATCTCGAGCGGGTACAGATTTTGCCCCGCCGCGAAATCCCTATCACCCAGGATACTCTGGAAAAGTATCTCGCTTGTCTTCCCGAGAGGGATGCCGACTTCATCCGTGCTCGTTATATCAACGACCCGGAGTTACCCGGACTTGAGTGGCTCTCGCTCCTTTTCGGTATCGAACAGGGGTCATTCCTCGATTATATCGGTGACAGTCGGGTAGTTTTTGTTCATAACCGCGAGGGCTTGAAGGAGGAATTCGAAAACCTCAAAAAAGAAGCGGAAAATCTCTATATGCGTCTGGAGAAAAAACTGAGCCGGATTCCCACTCCGGAAGAATATTATTTTACGGTCGGGAAGGTGGAGGAGTTTTTTAATCAAACAACGGTCATTGATTATGTTCCCTTTCGGGGCGGGCGGGAGGATGTCATCTTATTTGACTGCCAGCCTCACCCGGCTTTTGGCTCCCGGCTGGACCTGCTCGAAAAAACGCTCAAGGAATTTAATGTTGCCGGGCTGAGCTATTTTATTGCCACCGACAGCCGGGGGCAGGCGGAACGTCTTGAAGACCTCCTGTCTGAAAAAATCGGTTTGGATGAGAAACCCCCGGTCGAAGTGGCTGATTTGAACGGCGGCTTTGTCTGTAATACCGGCGGTATGGCGGTATTGACCGACCATGAAATTTTCAGCCGTTATCATCGCCGTATCCGTAAGAAGAAATTCCGCGAGGGAATGGTCATATCGGATTATACCCAGTTGAATAAAGGGGACTTCGTCGTCCATACCGATTTCGGTATTGCCCGCTATCTGGGTCTGGAAACGATAACGGTCGATAACCGCAATCGCGACTGTCTGTATCTGCAGTACGCCGAGGGCGACCGGCTGTTCGTGCCGATTGAAGAATTCAACCGGGTCGCCAAATATTCCGGCAAGGATTCCGCCCCGCCGCTGTCTCACCTGGGTACGCCCGGCTGGGAAAAACTGAAGAAAAAAACCCGGAAAGCCGTTGCGGATATGGCTGCTGATTTAATCAAGCTTTACGCCGAACGCAAATCGCACAAGGGCTTTTCCTTCGGTGAAGACAGTGTCTGGCTGAAGCAGCTCGAAGCTTCGTTCATTTACGAAGAAACGCCCGACCAGGGAAAAGCCATCATTGATGTCAAGCGGGATATGAGCGAGGAAAAGCCGATGGACCGGTTGGTCTGCGGGGATGTCGGTTACGGCAAGACCGAAGTAGCGGTGCGGGCGGCGTTTAAAGCCGTTGACGCCGGTAAACAGGTGGCCGTGCTGGTCCCCACTACCATTCTGGCGCAGCAGCATATGACTACTTTTTCGGAACGCCTGGCCGAATTCCCGGTAAAGATTGCCATGCTCTCGCGTTTCAAAACCCGCACGCAGCAGCTGGAAATAGTGAAGGAGCTGGGGGAGGGTACCATTGACCTGGTTATCGGAACCCATCGGCTTTTATCCGGGGATGTCAAGTTTAAGGACTTGGGTTTATTGATTGTCGACGAAGAACATCGTTTCGGGGTACGCCATAAGGAGAAACTGCGCCGGCTCAAAGCCACGGTCGATACCCTGGCCATGTCGGCCACCCCGATACCGCGGACTTTGCAGATGTCGCTCATGGGGGTAAGAGATATGAGCCTTATCAACACCTCGCCCAAAGACCGTCTGCCGATTATCACCGAAATCGTGGAATTCGATGCCGCCGTAATTACCACCGCTATTCTTCGTGAAATGGAACGTGGCGGGCAGGTTTTTTTCGTTCACAACCGGGTGCAGACGATCGAGGCGATGCATCACTATCTGCAAAAGATTGTTCCCCAGGCGCGTATTGCCGTCGCCCACGGTCAGATGCATGAACGCTCTTTAGAGGGCATCATGCTGGCGTTCCTTGCCCGTCAGTACGATGTTCTTTTGTGCACCTCCATTATCGAATCCGGTCTGGATATTCCTTCCGCCAACACCATCATCATCAACCGGGGCGACCGTTTCGGGCTGGCGCAGCTGTACCAGCTGCGCGGTCGGGTGGGGCGAAGTTCCCGTCGGGCGTATGCTTATTTATTGACCCCGCCGACCAAACTTCTGACCGCCGACGCCGTCAAACGCCTGCGCGCGCTGGAGGCCCACTCCGACCTGGGGTCGGGTTTTGCCCTGGCCATGAGGGACCTTGAAATCCGCGGGGCCGGAACCATTCTCGGCGCCCGCCAGTCCGGCTATATGGAAGAGCTTGGTTTTGATTTATATAATAAAATTCTCGAGGAAACCGTCGCCGAGCTCAAAGGCGAAGAAATCGTGCGTCTGCCGGAAACCAAGCTTGAGATGAATATCGAGATATACCTGCCTGATTATTATATCACCGACAGCCGTCACAAGGTGGATATTTACCGACGGCTGGCCGACTGCTACAATCTCGACCAGGTGGAGAAAATACGCGAGGAAATCACCGACCGTTTCGGGCATCTCCCGCCCTCGGCGGTTAATTTATTTGAAGCTACGGCCGTAAAAATCCTGGCCGGCATGCTCGGTATGAAAAAGGTGCGCATCCGCGACGGACGGGTAACAATGCGTTTCAGCGAGGAACACCCCTTGACCCGCAAGGAAATCGAAGCCTTCCGCCACGCCACTGACCAGCCACTGGAATTTTCCCTCTTTGGCCAGACCGTTATTACCCTTGACCTGAGTCAAATAAACGAACAACGTCGCCTAAATTACCTCCGGGGTATCCTGGTCAGGGTCTGAGGGGTCAGCTCTAACGCATACTGTTTTTAAGGGTCCTAAAACCATTATGACCAGAGATTTGTTATGATAATAAAGGTTTACTTCTCCACATGGTTATTATCAAAAAGAGATTGACCGGGGTGGTTTTTTAAACGACCTTAAGGATATACTGAAATAAACGGATTTTACCTCTATGAAATATGCGAACTTTGTTCATCTGCACACCCACAGCCAGTATTCGCTTCTTGATGGCGCCTGCCGGATAGAGCAGGTAGTGGAGCTGGCCAAAGAATATAAAATGCCGGCACTGGCCATTACCGACCATGGTAACATGTTCGGTGCCATCGAGTTTTACAAAAAAGCAGCCCGCACCGGTGTCAAACCGATTATCGGATGCGAAGCTTATATCGCCAGCGGCAGTCGTTTCGAGAAGAAACCTTCGAATCTTTACCCCGATGGCGGTTTTCACCTTCTGCTATTAGTCAAGGACCTGACCGGTTATAAAAACCTGATGAAGCTTGCCTCTTTTGCCTATCTGGAGGGTTTCTATCATCGCCCCCGGATGGACAAGGAGCTTCTGAAGCAGTATGCCGAGGGACTCATTGCCACCTCTGCTTGTCTTAAGGGTGAAATCAACTGGCATCTGCTCAGGGGGGAAACCGAGCAGGCCGTGGCGGTTGCCCGGGAGTATAATGACATTTTTGGTCCGGGGAATTTCTATATTGAAATCCAGAACCACGGTCTCGAAAAAGAGCAGCTTCTGATACCCAAGCTGGAAGCCATATCCCGCGAGACGGGCATTCCCCTGGTGGCCACCAATGATTGTCATTATCTCAAACAGGCGGATGCCGAAGCCCATGACGCCCTTTTGTGCATCCAGACCAGCAAAACGGTCGAGGATACCGACCGCATGAAATACAATACCGACCAGATATATTTCAAATCACCCGAAGAAATGAATACCGTGCTGGGCGATTTCAAGGAGGCTATTGAAAATACTCTGCATATTGCCGAGAAGTGCAATCTTGAGCTGGAACTGGGTAAACTTAAGTTGCCGGTGTTTCCGATTCCCAGAAATTTTGTAAACCCCGATGAGTACCTTCGTTACCTGTGTGAGCAGGGTCTGACGGAACGGTACGAAACCGTTTCTGAGGCTTTGAAAAAACGTCTCGATTACGAGTTGGGTGTTATCCGGCAGATGGGTTACGCCGGGTATTTTTTGATTGTCAAGGACTTTTGTGATTACGCCCGTTCACAGGGGGTTCGGGTTGGACCGGGGCGGGGTTCGGCTGCCGGCTCGCTGGTGTCTTATACCCTGAAAATTACCGATATCGACCCTATCCGGTTTGACCTTTTGTTCGAACGTTTTTTAAATCCCGACCGGGTTACGATGCCCGATATTGATATCGATTTTGCCGACCGGGGCCGGGATAAAATCATCAAGTACGTCATTCAAAAGTACGGCATCGACAATGTCTCCCAGATTATTACCTTCGGCACCATGGCCGCCCGCGGGGTGGTACGTGATGTCGGCCGGGTGCTGGGCATTCCCTACGGCGAGGTGGACCGGATTGCTAAATTAATTCCACTGTCGATTGATATGACTCTTGAGAAAGCGTTAAACCAGGTTCCGGAACTAAAGGAACTGACCGAAACCGACAAGCGTATCGAACGGTTGATAAATTATTCCCGGACTCTTGAAGGCCTGGCAAGGCACTGTTCAACCCATGCCGCCGGGGTGGTCATCGCCCCTTCGGCTTTGACCAATTACGTGCCCCTGTTTAAAGGCAGCAAGGACGAAATAACCACCCAGTATGATATGAAAATGGTCGAGCAAATAGGCCTATTAAAAATGGATTTCCTCGGTCTGAAAACACTGACGGTCATCGATGACGCCCTGAGTATGATTCGGGAAAATCACCCCGGGGATAAAGTCGATATCGACCATATCTCCCTTGATGACCCCAAAGTGTACCGTCTTTTTGCCCGCGGCGAAACGATCGGGGTGTTCCAGTTTGAATCGGCCGGCATGCGGGATTACCTTCGCAAGCTGGAACCGGAAACCTTCACCGACATAACCGCCATGAATGCTCTCTATCGTCCCGGGCCGCTGGATTCCGGGATGATTGATATTTATATTGAGCGTAAAAAAGGTGCCAAGGATATTAAATTTCTGCACCCGGTACTGGAAAACATTTTGAAAGATACTTACGGGGTGATCGTATTTCAGGAGCAGGTGTTGCATATCGCTAACAAACTGGCCGGTTATTCCATCGGCAAAGCGGACCTTCTGCGCAAAGCCATGGGCAAAAAGGATGCGGCGCTGATGGCCGCCCAGAGGCAGGAGTTTTTGCAGGGTGCCGATGAACAAAAGGTGCCCAGGGAAATAACCGAGGAAGTCTTTCACCAGATTGAAACTTTCGCCCGATACGGTTTTAACAAAGCTCACTCTACCTGTTATGCCTTCATAGCTTATCAAACCGCCTGGCTGAAATGTTATTATCCCCGGGAATTCATGGCCGCCCTGATGACCTCGGAAATCAACGATACCGACCGTATTTATGTTTTGCTCGAAGAATGCCGGAGGATGGGGATCAGGGTTTTGCCGCCGGATATCAACGAATCGAAAATCGACTTCACAGTGGTGGAGGGGAAAATACGTTTTGGTCTGCAAGCGGTAAAAAATGTCGGTGAGGGTCCGGCACGAGCGATTACGGATGAACGCCTCAAGGGCGGTAAATTTACCGACCTGCCCGACCTTGTCAGCCGGATTGTACCTCGCCTGTTTAACCGTCGGACCATGGAATCCCTGATTGCCGCCGGCGCCTGTGATTCCCTGCCCGGAAGCAGGGCGCAAAAATTCGAAGCCGTTACAATTATGCTCGAGTTTGGCCATAAGGTCTTCGAAACAACCAGTACCCATGACCTTTTCGCCGGGACCAAGGTCGAGGTGGAACGGGTCGCCCCGAAACTTCCGGATATAAAAGACTGGTCAACCACGGAAAAACTCACCCACGAAAAAAATATGCTGGGATTTTATGTCTCCGGCCATCCCCTTGACAAATATCGGGATGAACTGGCTTTATTCACCACTGCCACTATCGCCGGTCTTGCCCAGATTCCTGATGGCCGTGAGGTGACGGTGGGGGGTATTATCACCGGCATCAAAAAAAAGGTGGATAAGAAGGGTAATATGATGGCTTTCGCCACCCTGGAAGATTTCTCCGGGGGAGTCGAGTTGATTCTCTTTTCGGACTGCTTTGATAAAGCCCGAGCTTGTGTCGAAGTCGATAATATGGTGCTGGTTACGGGTCGGGTGAATACTCGTGAGGGTGAAGCCGCTAAAATAATCGCCGGTGAAGTCCTGCCGCTGGATAAATTGGTGGAACGTTTTAACTGCCAGCTGGTTATAAAGCTTGATGATAATTGTTCCGAAAAGATTATTGATAAGGCGCTGGCCGCTCTTGGTAAAAAAAGAGGCCAGGTACCGGTACTTTTGGAAACCAGAGTTAACGGCTCGGTTATCTATATTAAGTCCAAAAAGTATGCTGTCAACCTGGATTTCAAATTGTTGAACAGCTTGAAGGAAATACTGGGTGACTCGGCGGCTTATCTTAGACCAATGAGCACCAAAAATAATTATTTTTGAATCCTTTTGTTAATTTTTATATCAAATATTATATTATGAACTTAAAGTAACCCTTTCAATATCCGGGATTGCGAATGAAAAGAATTCTATTGCCTGTCTTTGTAATTGTTTTGATGTCTGTAAATTTTGAGGGGCTTCGAGCAGATGACTCCACCAAGTCCGGAACCGATACGACCCAGGTTAAAAAAAATCCGGCGCCGAAAGTTGAAAAAGAAAAGATTAACTGGCTGACCTATCCGGAAGGTATTCAGAAATTAAAAACAGAGAAGAAACACCTGTTCATTGACTTTACCGCTTCATGGTGCGGCTGGTGTCGGCGGATGGAAGCCGAGGCGTTCAGTGAACCCGAAGTCATTAAAACCGTAAACGACAAATTTATCCCCGTCCGCGTCTGGGGTGATTCCGACGAGATGCTCGATATAAGCGGCTACAAGATTTCCCAGAGAAATCTCACCCATGCCCAGTTCGGCGTTAATGGTTTTCCGACGTTTTGGTTTGTTTCACCGGAAGGCGTTCGGATTGGTCCGTTGAGGGGTTACCAGACTTCACCGGTTCTTATCGATGCTCTCAAGTGTGTATCCGAATACAAATACGATACCACCCGGGTCGAAAATAAAACCGGCCCATCAGGTGAATAATTTTATTGCCGTCCGCCACTGTTTTCATTAAAATTGGTCTTCGGGAGGGCACAATGTTATTGGTTTTTATGTTCTTTTTGTAAAAAAGGTTTGGTAAATGACAAAGAAATTAGTTCTCATTCTGTCGGCATTCTTCCTGATGGTTTTGCTGGTTTCCTGCGGTTCCAGAGATGACCGGAGCGACTCATCGAATAAGGCTGTCCCCAAAACCGAAGTTGACCGGCCGGTTAATAATCCCGGGGTAATTCATTTTGTGGTCAGCGATATTGACGGAAAGCCGCATCGTTCCCAGGAGTGGCTCGGTAAACAGCCGGTGGTGATCAATTTCTGGGGAACCTGGTGCCCGCCCTGCCGGATGGAAATGCCGGATATGGTAAGGCTCTACGAAGAATATAGCAGCAAGGGCGTCGAAATACTGGGTATTGCCGTCAAGGACAATGCCGCCAATGTCCGGCGGTTCGCGGCCGAATATAAGATGAACTGGGTCATGCTGATGGGCGATAACCAGGTGCTTATCGATTATAACGCCATCCAGGGAATCCCCACCACCATCTTTCTGGACCGTACAGGCCGCGAGGTCGGCCGTTATATCGGCATGCGCAGTTACGAGGACTTGAAAAAAGGCTTCGAATCAATCCTGTAATGTTATAAAGTCTGTACGAAAAATTACCCTGTAAGATGATAATGGGCGGAAACCTTCGCGGTTCCGCCCATTATTTTCTGCCGGTTTATAAAAAGGGCATAACCACTCAAGGCTTGTGCACTAATGAATTGACTTAATACAAAAACGCAACTTTCAATATTTACGCCTTTTAAATATTCTTACATTTTCATTCGTATTTTAAAGCATCAACCGGATTCGCCCGAGCGGCGGAAGCAATCCTGTATCCTGCTGTCAGAAAAGCGACTATTATTACTAATACTGGTGATACAATAAATGGGAACATACTGTACCCTACATAATATATCCAGATACTGCTCATCAATAAGTTAACAAGAAAATGACCAAGGAAACCAGCTAAAACACTGCTGATAGCAATTACCAATAAAAATTCTTTTAAAATTATTACACTGACATCGGTAAAAGTAGCCCCTAACACTTTTCTGATTCCTATTTCCTTGGTTCGCTTGACAATGTTCAGTGAGATAAGGGCAAAAATACCCATACAGGAAATCAGTAAGACCATCGCGGCGACATATATAAAAGTTAATTTAATGCTATTATTGACTTGTTCATCATCAGCTGACATATCTTCGAACCAGAAGCTTCGATAGGGTTGGTCGGTAAATAATTTTTTCCAGGTTTTTTCGATAAAAGAAACTACCTCCCCCTTTTTACCTTCCTTACATTTGATAGAAAGGTAATGATATTGATCCGGTGTAGATAAACGCAGTACGGTGGGTTTGATTTTTAAATTAATACCGTTAGGATAAAAGTCTTCCACAATCCCGATTACCGAACATAATCTGGTTGTATCCTGGTAAATTAATTTTATTTGTCGATCGGAAATATCAGTCCATCCGAAATCCTTAAGCAAGGTTTCATTAATGATAACAGCCTCATGGTCAGAAACCAGCTGGCTGTTAAAGGACCTTCCCTCAATAAGTCTGAACCCGGCGGTTTGGAAAAAGTTCTCGCCAATTCCGAAAGAATAGATACTGTATTTGTTCTGTCCATCTTCTGCAAAGGCACCCGTAATATTATGCGACATCAGTTGTTCCGAAGCTCCGAGGTTCATTATATCGGTATTATCTTTTAAAGCTTCCTTAAGAAGGTTATATTGACTTTCGTTTTTAATTCTAATACATAAAATATCTTCACGGTCAAAGCCGTGATCCAGGTTCTTTAAGAAAGCGGCGTTCTGACTGATTATAATAGCTCCGATTATCGCAGTAATGGATATGGCGAGCTGAAAAGTAAGTAGAACACGAATTAAAGAGTTAGTTCCGCCGAGTTTTTGTTTTTGTTTCAAGATAACAGCAGGTTTGAACTTGCTGACATAAAAGGCAGGATACAGACCGGCGGTAACGGCTGTTACAAAAAGGAGTACGATTAAAAAGACAATAAGATTCAGATTGGATAAATAATCAACCGTCAATGATAATTCCGGCCATAAGCTGCTGTAAGCCGGCACGAATATCTCCGACAAACACCCGGCCAGCAGTAAAGCCAGAAAACACAGGATAAAATTTTCACCTAAAAATTGAATTATCAACTGTGACCTCACGCCCCCGATTACTTTGCGGATACCGATCTCCTTCAGCCTTTTTGAAGCAAAAGATATGGTGGTATTGATAAAGTTAAGGCAGGCCAGAATAAGTGCCATCAGGGCTACCACCAGAGGAGCCCTTATCGCTGTATGATCTATTCCGCGACGAAAGGCATAGTTTGACAATTCACGGCTGGTTGAAGCCAGCTTTTTGAAAGGTAACAAGCTGAAGTGACAGGTTTCGAAAGTAAGATTTTTTTGATTAATTACATTAACGAAGCTGTTTAAATTTCCCAGGACAATATTCTCTGAGGATTTATCCTCAAGTTGTATAAAAGTAGCATCTGCCCATTCTTGCCAGCTGGTTAAATCAACTCCCCGGAGTCGTTCAACGGCTGCATATGGTAATATCATGGAAAGGTCAAGGCTGGAGTTCAAGGGTGGTTTTTTAATAACTCCTGCAACCTGGAAAGTATAGTCATGTTTTTCATCCATGTTTATGGTGATTTCTTTACCGATTGGCTCTTCCGAGCCAAAATACTTCTGGGCCAGCTGGTCATTTATTATTATGCCGTTGTGAATTTCAAGAGCTTGCGGGAAACCCTTGATTACTGGAAAAGTGAACATATCAAAGAAGGTATTATCTACAAAATAAATGTGTTCGTTAAAAACTTTTTCTTCAAATCTTACAGTACCACTGTAATAGGAAACCTTGCATACTTTAACATCAGGAACATTATTGTTGATTTCATTTGCCAGGGGAGCCGGTGTTAAAATCCATTCGAAGCCTTGATCATTATACTTCATGGAACCGTTGATTACATATAAGTTATCGTAGTGTTCATGGAAAGAATCGAAACTGTTGCCGAATTTATAGTTGATATAGCTGACGACACACAGAGCCATGGCGACACCCAATCCGATAATATTTATTATGGCATAAAACTTATTATGGTATAGATTTCTTAAAGCTGATTTTAGGTAACTTCTAATCATATGGCAAAAACCTCTTATTGAAATTAAAAAGTATCGAATATTACTTATCTCACCATACGCAAGATATGTGCCATTTGTTTCAATTGAATGTACTTCAATAAGTTATGTCAGAATAAAGTATATTTTAAATTCGGAAATGTTCATGGGCGTGCACTTAATGTCCGAAAACGAACAGATAGAAGTATGACCCATCAAAACGGTTTGGTTGTAATGGTATCATTATCTTAAGTTGATTTCATTATAAACGCTGTCGGGAGTGGTGACTTTCCCTCGTTCCCACGCTCTTTATGGGTAGAGAGAAAAAGAAGGTCGGATTCTATCAAACAATAATTAATTATATTTCACCTTTTAATTATACCCTGAAAAAAAGGCCGGGATTCAAATATCCGGGTTGAAAAATATTCCTGAAACAAAGAATATAGCATCTCGTAAAAAAATTAAAAGAACTGGCAACCTGGAAAGGAGTGTTTATGAAAAATTTATTAAAAAGCCTTTTGGTGGCTACCCTGATGGTGGGTTTGTTTTTCGGTTTCGCTTCCGCCAAGTCCAAAACCTCGTATAAAGTAGCCTGGATGGGGGTTTATACACAGACGCTTGACGACGACCTGGTGGAAGCCTTCAAACTACCGGTCGATTACGGGGCTATTATTAATGAGGTAGTGGAAGATTCCCCGGCCGACAAAGTCGGCCTTAAGGAAGATGAAATTATTATTTCGTTCGAAAACAAAAAAGTACGGACATCCGAAGACCTGATTGATTTTGTCACGGAGAAAAATCCCGGCGATAAGGTTAAGCTGGTAATTATCGATGAGGACGGTAACAAGAAGGACGTGGAAGTCGAACTTGGTCGCCGCAAGTCCTCGGACCTTCGTAAGTTCTTCTGGTCCGGAGACGGTGACGACCGGGACCTCAGGTATTACTATTTCGGTAAAGATAGCTATCCTTTTATCGGGGTAAGCCTGAGCGAGCTGACGGACCAGCTGGGCGAGTTTTTCGGTATCAAAGACGGCGTGGGGGTTTTGATTACCGATGTTGCGGAAGATTCCCCGGCTGAAAAAGCCGGTTTAAAGGCGGGGGATGTTATTATCGCGGTAGATGGCGAAGAGGTCGAGGATGCCGGTGATGTCCGGGAGATTATTCAGGATAAGGAAATCGGTGAGACGGCCGAGGTCAGCATAGTAAGGGATAAAAAGGAACAGCTGGTAAAAGTCGAGGTGGCGGAGAGCGAAGTTTCTTCAAAATTCGGCAATAACTGGAACCTTTATATCCCTGATTTACCGCCAATCGATATCCAGATTCCCAAGATGAAAGGTCTTTATCATAGTCTGGACAAACTGGATGATTACCGGGATTATTCCGATGAATACCGTCAGCAGATGAAGGAACTTAAAAGGGAACTAAAGGAGATGAAAAAGGAACTTGAGGAGATACACAAGAAACTGGATTAAGCCTATTATTTTGCCCTTCTTATATACTTATAAAAGCCCCTGCCGAGGGGCTTTTTTTATGCTTGCCTTGTATTAAGGACTTAGTTAATATTCGGGCGATTATGGCGAATATAACGGTCGAAAAAGTCTATCAAGCCCGCAAGCGGGATCTCGAATTAACGCTTTTGAACAGCAGCGAAGCCAGCCTTCAAAAAATCGTTCACAGCGCCGAAATCCACCGCCCCGGCCTGGCCATAACCGGTTTTTTCGAGCGTTTCCCCAGTAAGCGGATACAGATTATCGGCGAAACCGAAATGGCCTATTTGAACCAGCTTTCCAAAGAACGCCTGGTAAAGATTCTGACTGATTTTTTCAAGTACGATATACCCATGCTGGTAATTTCCAAGGGTATTTCGCCATCGATTGAATTTATCAATATCGGCAACGAGTATAATACTCCCGTTTTTTCCAGTCGTCTGTCCACCGCGGAACTGGTTAACCGTCTGGCCGCATATCTTGAGAATATCTTCGCACCTTCAATTAATGTCCATGGAACCCTGGTGGATGTTTACGGGGTGGGACTGCTGTACACCGGCAAGTCGGGTATCGGTAAATCCGAGGTGGCGCTCGACCTGGTGGAACGCGGTCACCGGCTGGTGGCTGACGATGTCTGTAAAATAACCCGGGTTGCCCCGGATGTTATTATTGGTTCCGGTTCGGAACTTCTCGGCCACCACATGGAGGTCAGGGGGGTGGGTATTATCGATATCGAAGAACTGTTCGGTATCCGGGCGATAAGGCTGCAGAAGCGAATCGAGGTAGAGGTAAATTTGACCTACTGGTCGGAAACGGAGAATTATGAGCGGCTGGGGATAGAGGACCGCTATACCACTATCCTGGGGGTGGAGATACCGTTTATGAATCTGCCCATTTCCCCCGGGAAGAACATTACCGTTATTTCCGAAGTGATAGCCATGAATCACATGCTCAAGGTTTACGGGGAGAATTCGGCTCTGGAGTTTACCAAAAAGCTTTCCCGTCGGCTGAGCCGTCAGTCCACCACCAAAGATTACCTGGAATCGGATTACGAATAAACCCAAGACAAATATAGCCTTAGAAAGCGCTTGGCAAAATTGTCTCAATTTATTATATACAAGTTTTATTAATATTTGAACTTACGACAGTCTCTTTGGTAAAAAAAATGTTTAATTAATATTGGAGGATTCGTTTTGATGAGAAATTGTTATCTGTTCTCCCTGATGGTTTTGGCGGTTCTGGCGCTCGGCATCCTGGCCGGTTGCGGTTCTTCTGACGTAAAAACCCTGGCTGATGTCGGTAATTACGCTTTAAAAACGGATGAATTCGATGACTATTATAGAAATTTCAGAACCACTTATGCCACGGCTCAGGATGAGCTTAACCGGAAAAAAGAAATGCTGGACAGCCTGATTGTCAAGCGATTATTGGTTCAGGCGGCTTATGAAAAAGGGATTGACCAGCTGGAAGAAATTTCACGCGTGGTTCTGGCCAATAAGGACCGGTTTTTACTGGATATTCTTTACCTGAGGAAGATAGTGGATAAAAGTACCGTAACCGAGGCGGAGATTAAGGATTTTCACAACCATCTTCAGTACAAAGTCCGGGCATCGCATATCCTGGTTAAAGAGCTTGATACCGCCCAGGCGCTTCTTCAACGGCTGTCTGACGGAGAGAATTTTGACCAGCTCGCTTACGATTACTCGATCGACCCCAGCGCCAAAAGGAACCGGGGTGACCTTGGGTATTTTACCTGGGGTTCGATGGTCAATGAATTTCAGGAAGCGGCTTTTGCCATGGAGCCGGGAGAGGTATCCCAGCCGGTAAAGACCATGTTTGGTTATCATATTATAAAGCTGGTGGATAAACAACCCAACGAGTTGTACGAGGATTACGATAAGATGAAACAGGCTATTGAGGGACAGTTGCGCATGGCTAAGATGAACCAGCTGACTTATGTCTACCTGGAGGAAGTCAAGGAGAAATATAATATCCAGCTCGAAAAATCCACCTGTGAATACATCATGCACAAAAGGGAGATGCTTTATCCGCCCCAGATTTTGAAAAATCTGCCCAAGAACGATTTTGACCTGGAACAGCTGGACAGAAGTGAACGGGAACTGATATTGGCGACCTGGAACGGCGGTCAGTTAAGCTTATACGAATATCTTACTCTTATTAAACAGTATGCGTTTGCCGCTCGTCCCAATTTCGACAGTTATGATTCCCTGCTGAATTTTATTTTCATAATAAAGTCAAATGACATCCTGACCATTGAAGCCAATTCGATGGGGCTGGAAAACGACCCGGAATACAAGCGTAAGATTAAGTTGTTCAAGGAATACAACATGGCTTCGGTTATGCGCGATGATTCTCTCCCCAAACCCATCCCCCCCGATGAATCGGAGCTCAGGAAATATTACGATGACCATCCCGAGGAGTTTACCGTTCAGCCCAAGATTCATGTCTATGAAATACTTTTAAGCGATGAACTCCAGGCCCGGAAATTATCTAAAGAGATAAAAACCCTCAACCAGTTCAAACAGAAGGCTACCGAGTTGACCGAGCGAGCCGGCAAGCGGGGCACCAACGGCGACCTTGGCGTCATCGAAAGAGATTGGTTCCCGGAGATATTTGACCTGGCCCGCAAAACGCCGGTCGGTAAAATCGGCGGCCCGGTGGTGACTCAGGGAAAATATTCCATTTTTTATGTTTTTGATAAAAAGGAGGCTTCGCTTCAGAATTTCCTTGATGTAAAAAGTACTATTCTGACAAAACTGACCAGTGAACGTAAACAGGAAATATATCTCAACTGGCTGGCGGAAAGCCGGAAAAACACCAGGATCAATATTTACGAAGATGCCCTCTGGTCAACCATAGATAAAGACCGGTATGCCCGGGTGGATACCACCGGACAGATAGGCGGGTAAAAGTATTATGAAGGGTTTCCTGGTATTTGCAGTTCTGGTATTAAGCGTTTTTTTCATATTCTGCCCGCTTGGAGCGCAGCGAGAGCCGGTGGACCGGATTATTGCGGTTGTCGGAAACGAGGTCATCCTGGCTTCGGAACTGGCCGGGCAGGTGCAAATGTATGTTTTTCAGTCCGGCAGAGAACCGAAAAATGAAAAGGAGCTCAAAGTACTTCAGGATGAAATTCTCGAACAGATGATTTATGACAAGCTGTTTTTGTTCGAGGCCCGCCAGGATACCACAATTAAAATACGGCCTGAAGAAATAGAGATGGCGCTTGATGAGCATATCGATCGAGTATCCAGGAATTTCGGTTCCGACCAGGCCTTTTTAGATGCCCTGGCCAATGAGGGTTTGACCGTTCGTACCCTTCGAAAACAGTACCGCGATGAAATTGAAAATCAACTTCTGAAAAATCGTTTGATACAGTCGAAACTATATTCGGTCTCCGTTTCAAGGCATGAGGTGGAGGAGTTTTATAGAAGATTCAAGGACTCCATTCCGGAACAGCCGGAAGCCGTCAAGCTGGCGCATATTCTTTTGACCTTCGAAGCATCCCAGGCAATCGAGGACTCGGTTAAGGTACTGGCGGCGGAACTTCGGCAGAAGATCCTCGATGGCGCGGATTTTGCCGCCGTATCGTCGCAGTATTCGAGCATGGGGGCCGGGGCTAACGGCGGCGACCTGGGATATATCCGTCGTGAGGATGTCGTGCCGGAATTCGCCCGCGCCGCTTTTAACCTCAATGTGGGCGATATTTCCGGGGTAATTCGTACCCAGTTCGGCTATCATGTCATTAAGTGTGAAGGCAAGCAGGATGACCGTCTTAAACTTCGCCATATCCTTCTGATGGTGCAGGCGTCGCCCGGGGATTCCGTTCGGACATACCAGCTGGCGGATTCGCTTTTGAACGAGGCTCAGGCAAAGAACAATTTCGAGGAGCTGGCCAAGACTTTTTCAAAAGACAATGAGACTCGCGCTACCGGCGGTGAACTGGGCTGGTTCGCCGCAGCCGACCTGCCGCCTGATTTTGCCAGCGCGGTCAAAGACTGGAAAACCCCCGGTGAATACCGCGGCCCGGTTAAAACCCAGTTCGGTCTGCACCTGTTGAAACTTCTGGATTATCATCCGGAGAAAAAATACACCCTTGAAAACGATTTCGATGAGATTAAACAGCTGGCCCGCCAGGAAAAAACCGGTCGCATGGTCGATAAATGGATAGAGAAAATCAAGGAAAAAACCTATATCGAGAATAGGCTGACCGATGCGTATTGATGATTATCTTTCAACCGTGGGCATTATCAAGCGTCGGACAGTTGCCAAGGAGATGGCATCAAACGGTTTAGTAGAGGTCAACGGTCACCGGGTCAAAGCCGCTTATCTGGTTAAGATTCGTGATGTTATCATCATTAAAGGGAGCCATCCGTTTACAGCCGAGATACTTGCCATCCCCCCAGGCTCGGTTGCCAAACCCGACCGGGAGAAATATTTCAAAGAAATCAAAAGGTAGTTAATGCTTGTTTAATAACTTTTTTATATTCTCGCCAGCCAGCCAGGTAAGCAAGCGTTATCCCCCAGCTATAGGTAAGCACCGAACAGCTTCCGATTGTTTAAAAAATTTCTTTCTTCGGTCCTTTAAAATAGCCGCCTGTTTATTACCATACCTCACAGTTTTTAAAAATATGAGTAATTTCAATACTGTTTCAAAATAGCCATCTTTTCAATACCGGTCATCGAACCTACGGGCATGGCGGCAGGGGGTAGTGAGTCAGATAAAGGAAATCAATCAACCGGGTGATATCGGATATATCGGGTTCACCTCCGCTGATATTAACATCAGCTTCCGACGGGCAGCATAAAGGCGTATGGCTGATATAAAGGTAATCGATTAATCGGGTAATATCTGAAATATCGGGCACTTCCTGCTCGGAGCAATCGACATTGCCGACGTCACCGATGCAGCAGCCCGGCTGGCAGTAATAAGCAATAACCTTTACATCGTCGATAGCGGCTTCCACGCATGATGGCAATGTCAAATCGGCAACTTCAAACATAAGCTGCATATACTCAGAAGATGTAATGAAGTCTTTAGTGTAGAGAGAATGGACATACCATCCCCCGGAGGCTTCCTCACCGGTACCGATAATTTCGTCAACGAGGACCCAATTGGCACCCACATCGTTGGTGAGGTAAACCCGGAGGTAATCGTCGGGATTGGCACCACAATTATTATTGAACCAGAAGGCATAATTTATAAAGGTTGCTTCATTTTCAGATATTGCAAAAGTCGGTGATATCAATTTGGTAATTCCGTTATCCACGTCACTGTCGCCAGGCGTGTTGCCGGTCAGGTAACAGTAACCCGAACCATCGAAATCCATGGTTGGAGCACCGTTAGTACCGTCACCTACCGGCTGGCCGCGTTCCCATCCCCCGGAGGTGGCATTGCCGGTAACATCCCAGAATTTGTTAAGCAGAAAATTGTCCTCGAAAGAAATGTTCGAGTTGGTTATGACGGGCGGTATATTGGGTGAAGCAGAATCGGACGAGTAAAACCGACGACCGTATATTTCCAGGGCGCTGAAATAGTATTTTAAATTATCCTCACAACTGCTTACGGGAGGGATAACAGCGCGGTAATGATTTTCCCCGAGAACATCCATATCAACCGTCGTGTATGGTTCATCGTTAATTGAATAATGCAGCTTGCCGGTGCCCGGTTTTGGAACTCCGGTACCATTACTTCCGATTACCACTTCGATTTCGGTTTGTAAACCCCGGTTTATAACCAGGGGTAATCCATGGGGATAGAAGAAATTGAGTTCTCTGGTTTTGTTTTCAAACAGAAAAACACCCCCGGAGGAAATAGTTACATCAAGATCAAGAGAAAAGGTATAATTTATTCTCAGGGTGTCATTAAGGTCAGGGGTGAAGTCCAGTGAAACCCAGCCCTTTTCCAGCTCATAGCAATACTGGTCGATATCAAGCGGGAGGCCGTTAAGAAGTATCGAAGATATCTTATGAATCGGTTTTTCCTTTAGAGAAAACAACTTCAGGGAACCGTTGCAGATAATGGTCTTAAAGGTATCGATTAAATAATCCTGGTCGAAATCGGCCAGGGAAACCATTTGAGTATATCCTGATGTAATAATTTCATAAACTGCCGTATCGCTCAGACTGCCGTTATTGTTGATAAAGATGGACGTAGGGTCATACCAGCTTCCGGCGATCAAATCCAGGTCGCCGTCGCCGTCAAGATCTCCCCAGGCCACGCAGCAGGAAGCATTGTAACTCGGAACCGTCCATGAAGGTGACGATTCAAGAACCCCGTTGTTATTTTTGAAAACACAAAGGGGATTGGCAGTAAGCCCGCCGTTAGCTATCGCCAGTTCGGGGTAACCATCGTTGTCAACATCGCCGAAATCCAGCTGAACGCCGCCGTCAATACCCGCAGACACCCAGGATGGTATGGATTCTATTATTCCGCCGTTATTGTAATAAACTGCGGCTCCGGCGATAGTCTGGCTCATACCATCGCCGGTAATAGCCAGGTCAAGGTCGCCGTCCAGGTCGATATCGATAAAAGCCGCATCGGTAGCGACTGTAGCCACATTCTGGGACCATGACGGTTCAGTGGCAATAACACCGTCAATATTTTCAAATATTAAGGATCTTTGAGGATGGTGTGAATACAGGTCACCAAGCGCAAAGACAATATCCAGGTCCCCGTCACCGTCATAATCGCCCAGAGCATTGGAAAAACCGTTGCTCTGGTAACACGACCAGCTGGCTGTTCCATCCAGGGTGCCGTTATTGTGATAATAAATAAGTTGAACATAAGGAGGACAACCCAGAGGGGTGTACCCCAGACTGCTGACTACCACCTCCGGGTCACCATCACTGTCCAGGTCGCCGATGCTG
>JAQUSF010000135.1 GCA_028715215.1 Candidatus Zixiibacteriota bacterium | reverse complement strand
CGTAGCTTAAACAACCGGGTCGGCACGAATAATTGGAACTGAAGGTTTCATAGAACGGAGAATTAATTGGAAACTGTTATTAAAGCCAGGGATGGCATGACCGGACTTTAAAAAAAGTCCGGTTTTTTTTGCAGGCTTGATTTGACAAGGGCCAATATATCCATTACTTTTCACACGATATTTTATGATGAAAGCAAAGTGATGCGAGGAAATAGAACGGAAATACGAAAACCCGCTGTGGCGGGAATGTTTTATCCCGGCAACGCCGCGGAGCTGGCTAAGACCATCGCCGGTTTTTATGCCGAGGTGAAGAAAACACCGCTTGACGGCGTGCCGATTGCCGTGATAGCCCCACATGCCGGGTATCCGTATTCGGGTCGGGTGGCGGCTTCGGCGTTCAAGCTTCTTGAGGGTGAGGAAATAGAAACCGTCGTGGTCGTGGCGCCTTTTCATGCGGTTTTTTTCCGGGGGTCGTCGGTGTATGAGGGTGCCGGTTATGAAACGCCGCTGGGGGTGGTGCCGATTGACCGGGCGCTGTCGGAGAGGATAGCCGGGATTCACCCCAACGTGTACTTTTCCAACATGGGTCATTCCACCGGTTCCACCCGCGGCGAGCATTCCCTGGAGGTGATGCTTCCCTTTTTGCAGATTGCCCTGGGGAAATTCAAGCTGGTGGCGATTGTGATGGGTGAGCAGGAACCGGAAGCCATAAGGGCGCTGGGTGAAACCCTGGGTGCGGCTTTGAAGGGAACCAATACCTTGATGGTAGCCTCGACCGACCTGTCGCATTTTCATAATGTTAAAAAAGCCGAAAAACTGGACAGTGCCGTGCGGGTGGCAGTGGAAAGATACGATCCGGATTTGCTGTTGAACATCCTGGCGTCGGGGCGCGGCGAAGCCTGCGGCGGGGGCGCGATGGCCGCCGTGTTGATGGCGTCAAAACGGCTGGGAGGCAAGAAAGTTCAGCTTTTAAGATACGCTCATTCCGGTGAAACCACCGGCGATATGACCGAGGTGGTGGGGTATTTTTCAGCCGCCGTGGTGGCGGATAAAAGAGCGGTAAAAAAAGACAGCACCATCGGTACCCCGGCCCCTTCGAAAGAAGATAAAGAACGGTTAAGCGATGACGACCGGCGGCTCTTGTTGCAGATTGCCCGTGAAGCAGTCGAAGCCGAACTTATGCAAAAAGAATATCACCCTCCGGAGGCGAACCGCCTTAACCGTGAGCAGGGAGCGTTTGTAACGATAAAAATCGACGGTCAGTTGCGCGGCTGTATCGGCCAGATACGCGCCCGTGACCCTCTTTACAAAGTCGTTGCCGACATGGCCCGGGCGGCGGCGTTTGAGGACCCGCGTTTTCCGGCCCTGAGCCGTGAGGAGTTTGACCGTCTCGATTTTGAAATATCGGTGCTGTCACCATTGGAACGAGTCCGGGAAATAAGTGAAATCAAGGTAGGCCGTGACGGCCTTATGATAAAACTGGGCATGCATTCGGGTTTGCTTCTGCCGCAGGTGGCCGCCGAATACGGCTGGGATGTAATCGAATTTCTGGAGCAGACCTGTCTTAAAGCCGGCCTGTCCAAAAACAGTTTCAAGGACAAGTTTGCCGAGCTTTATAAATTTACCGCCGATGTTTTCTGAGCACGGGTAAAAATAATCAGCTTGTTTTCGCAGGCCAGAATTCCGTGATTACCTTCTTTAAAGTGCTGTTGAATGCCAGGGGGTCTTCCAGATGCAGAAAATGACCGTATTGGGGTAAGAAAGTGACCTCGAACGAAGCTGTCACGGACCTGTTGCCGTCGATATTGGTCGGATAGTTTTCGGAGTTGATGCTTCGAATAGGACAGCTCATATCTTTGAGAGCCGCTACGGCATCGTACCGGAACAAACCCCGTAAGGCCCCCACGCCTACAACAGGGGGAGCCGAAGCCATGTCGGCGGTGATTTTTTCAACCAGAGCGGTATCGGCGCCGGGGGGAAACATCGTACCCACGAATTGCCTGACTGCGCCGGGGAAATCAGCTTCGAAGGGAGCGATAAACTGGCGGAATTGTTCCTCGGTGAATTTTTCAAGGAGATTATGATAGGTATCCACACCGACCAGCGCAATCACCCGCCCGGGCAGCAGCCTGGCGGCGGCGATATTGACCGCACCGCCCATGGAGTGGCCGATGAGAATTATGTTCTGCAGCTCGAGTTTATTGACCACGGCGGCAACATCGGCGCCAAAAGCCTCGATGCTCCATTCCTGGCGGTTCATTCCCGACTCGCCGTGACCGGCCAAATCCAGGGTGACAATTTTATAGTCATTTTTGAAGGCTTTGACCTGCTCGTCCCAGTAGGTATGGTCGCCGCACCAGCAATGAACAAAAAACAGTGTTCTCTCGCCCTGACCATCAACCCGGTAATGAATCATTATGCCATCGTTCGAAGCCACACTGTCTATCAATGTTACCGATTCGGATGCGGTTTTAGTTTTTTGATTGCAGGAAAACGCCAGCATGGTAAAAAGGACTAGTCCGCAAATTAATAAAATACGGCCAGCTTTAGAAATTTTAAAATACCTCATCTTTGGTATCCTTCCGGAAAATTTGAATAGCCTGTTGCCGGGAATGATAAAAATAGCCCTGGAGTTATGCAAGCAAAAAGGTTTGAGATAAGGCTTTCGTTTTGAGCCTTCTTGCCGGGACGGGTACAACATTTGAAGCCGAGATCATTTTATTAAAAAAATATATCATGTTTGAAAGATGCGATTTCTGTTGATTTTTCGGGGATATTCATTATCTTAATTATTACAGATAATGACATCGTTGGCTTTTACAACTAATATTTGGTATAATTGAAAAATAACAGTGCCTCCCGGGGGTATGACGTCCGGGAAGGTTTTTGGGAGACAGTGATGTTTCGCCGGTTAGGCATATTAGCGGAACTGTTTGATTTTTTGAGGAATTCCAAAAAGTGGTGGCTTTTTCCGATCCTGGTATTTCTGTTGTTGCTTTCCATCCTGATAGTTTTTACCGAATCCTCGGCTCTGGCTCCCTTTATTTATTCAATATTTTAAGACCGCTTCAGGTTTTTGCACTGCTCATGGCCGAACAGAAAAAATCAGCGTCGCCGGCTATAAAAATCATCGGCACCCTTATTCCCCTTTGTATTTTCGTGGCTGTTACGGAGCTGGCGCTTAATTTTTTTGATACCAACCTTTATTATAAAAACCAGTTCTTCCCGGTGAATCGGGACATCGATTTTACCGAGATATATAAAAAAGACCCCGCCCTTTTCTGGACTTTCCGTGAAAATATAACGACCCGGTCAAGTAGATTCAGCGACCTGACTTATCATATCAATTCTTATGGTTTTCGGGGTTCGGAAATAGCTCCGGAAAAGAAAGGCAGCCGCATTCTGTGTCTTGGCAATTCCTGCACATTCGGCTGGGGAGTAACACAGGAGGCAACCTGGGTGAGTCAGTTGCATAAGATCCTGAAAAATCAATTCCCCGGTGAGAATTATGAAGTCATCAACGCCGGCGTGCCGGGTTACAGTTCTTACCAGGGTAGAGTGAGTTTTGCGAAAAAATTGCTGGCTCTGAAGCCCGATATCGTGTTGATAATGTTCGGCTGGAATGACCATTTTGCCGCGGGTAAAGGCATTTCCGACCAGGAACAGAAGATGCCCGGAGGGTTTATCATAACAATGCATAATTTCTTCTCGCAGTTTAAAACTTATCAATTGATGCGCAAGTTGATACTGTCGGCTTCGGAAAAACAGGAGTTTGTATCTCTGGGCCAGATGGAGGGTAAGCGCCGGGTTTCGCCGGATGAATTTTATCTTAACCTGGCCGGAATTGCTCATCTTTCCCGGAAAAACCATGCCGTGCCGGTGCTTCTGGTACCTCCGATAGCCGGTTCCCGGAATTATTTCAACGGCACGGTAACGCAACTTCATGTTATTCACGAGGCTTACCAGGAACGGATTCGGCTTTTAGCCGAGCGGGAAAATATATCCGTAATCGACCTGCAGGCGGAGTTTGACCGTCATCGTAACCTGTATCACGATGCCTACGGCGACCCGACCCATTTTAACGAGCTGGGCCATCGGGTGGCCGCTCAGGCAATCGCCCGGAAAATAATTCCGGTTTTGGTCTCAAGATAATTACTGGCTGTTAATCATTAAAAGCGTATATATTATTCTATGTCGACAAAGAAATATCCGGTGTGGTTGCGCCTGGTCGCGGCCGGTACGGCGATTGTTATCTTCGTGCTGGTCGTGGAACTGGCGTTAAGGCTGGCCGGGGTGGAGCCGTATTTCCAGAATCGCTTTTTTACCCTCAACCGGGCGCTGGACTACCCCGATGTCTTTCTTCGTGACCGGACTCTCTTCTGGCGCTTCCAGCCCGACCGCACGGTGACCTCGAAATATTTCGAGGGCAAAACCTACCGCATCAACACCCTTGGATTGCGGGGTGACGATATCCCATTGTATAAAACTAAAAAAAGAATCATCACCCTGGGTAATTCCTGTACTTTCGGCTGGGGTATTCCCGATGACAGCATTTACCCGACCGGGTTGGAGCAAAATTTAAACGGCCGTTATGAAGTCATCAACGGCGGTATCCCCGGCTATACCTCGTATCAGGGCAGACGTTTTTTTGAAAGCGACCTGGTCAGGCTAAAGCCGGATATCGTGACGCTCATGTTCAGCTGGAACGACCACTGGGCGGCGGCGTCGCAGATCGCCGACAAGGACCAGCAGTTTCCTCCGGAAGTGATTATCGACCTTCAGAATTTTTTTGCCCGGTTCCAGTTTTACCGGTTGTTGAAAAAGATTCTGCTATCGGCCGTAGAATCCAATCCGGATTTGACTTTTGACCGGAAAAATATCGTTTACCGGGTAGGGCTGGAGGATTTTACGGTCAATATGAAAGCACTCTGCAACCAAGCCCGTGAGGCCGGGGCGATACCGATTCTACTCACTTCACCTATCCCCGACCTGGCCAAATATTATGCGCCGGGCCTTCGTTCCCCTCTTCATGCCTATCATGAAAAATACAACCAGGCGGTAAGAAACCTTGCTGAAAGCCAGGGTATCGCTCTGGTGGATCTGGCGCGGGAATTCGACCGGGAGGAACATCTGTGGGACGACGCTCCCCGAGACCCGATACATTTCAATGCCCGCGGGCATGCACTGGCCGCCCGGCTGATTGCCCGCTATATCGAGGCTAACATCGGGTACTGATTCTTACCGCCGGTGCTTCTTATCTGTTCGCTGTCCGCATTGGGCGAGCCGCGGGCACAGGTGGGTATGTGTCTTGCACAAAACACCAGAGAAAAGTATCAGGCTACAGTTCGCTTTCGGCGAATCAGGTCCCGATACCAATTGGCAACCCAGGACAGGCATAACGGTAATGTAATTTGTTCCGGTTGTTCCTGCAGCGCTGAAGGCGGGTGTGAACGGAGTTAGAATGACCGTTACCTTTTGTACCCGATTTTGCGCAGGAACTCTTTGCGGACTTTTTTGTGTTCAGCTTTCTCAATCCCCAGCGGCGACTGGCCGTCCACCACGCCCAGCACTCCCCGTCCCAAGTCCGTTTCGGCCACCAGTACCTGCAACGGATTGGCGGTGGCACAAAAGATATGACAGACCTCCGGGACGTCCTTCACCCGGTTGAGGACGTTGATGGGAAAGCCGTTTTTCATAAAGATGAAAAAGGAATGCCCGCACCCGACGGCAAGGGCCGCTTTCTCGGCCATTTCCATGAGCTCGTTGTCGTTTCCGTCCGAGCGTACCAGCCGTTCCTGTGAGGCCTCGCAGAAAGCGATGCCGAATTTCAGCGTCGGTGACGATGTCACCAGCGCCTCGTAAAGGTCCTCGACGGATTTGATGAAATGCGTCTGACCGAAAATAATGTTGCTGCCCTCGGGTATTTCGACCGGGACAAGGTGCGTGTTATGAGTCATCTTCTTCGACATTTTTATCCACCTCGAAAATTCTATCGTCAATGCCGCCGTTTATGATGGGTTTACGGTAATACTCCCGGCCGCTGAAACTGACTCCGATAAAGAAAACCGCCCGCCCCTTGCCCCTGATATGGAACTCTTTGGGCAGCCAGTAACCTTCGGGGGTCGGCTTGTAAAAAATGCTCATATTCAGTTCGTTGAGTTTGAACATGGTTTTTTTCACGAGCCGGGCCGGTGAAAAATCGACCCGGAGCAGGTTGAAGGAACCGGCTTCGAAATAATAATCGCCGTTAATCAGACCCTCTTTCCGGTCTTTAGCCGTAATCCGGAAATGGTGACATACGTAATCTTCAATCTTGTCTTCAGCCAGGCCAAGGTACTCGATATTGTAAAGGTCGCGGTTTTCGGAGTAAAAGGGTTCGTACATCGAGTAAGAGATATCATAGGCATTACGTTTTTTCTTCTCGTTTTTGCGTTTGGCTTCTTCTTTTTTGCGGTCTTCGTCTTTCTGAAGCACCCCGTCCTTGAAGTACTCAAGGTATGTTTCGTAAAAGAGGACGGTATCGGGCAGGTATTTCAGATAGGTTCTTTTAATAAACCGGACTTTTTCAACAAAGCCTTCGTTCTTGGTTTCTCCCTCGATATATTCCGTTTCGAAAACGACGTCTTTCAGGTCGCGAAGCTGTTCCTGTTCCACCGCGAGGATACGCTGTATCAGGGCGGCGGGGTCGATATTCCCCGGTGGCTGGCCGACAACCGGTATCGCCCCGGCAAGCATCAGGCCGGAACACAGGATAAGGGAACGCACAATATTTTTCATGGCAGGTTTTCCCGGATAATAACTTTCGCAATCAAATCGCCGTGTACGATTTCATCGACAATGTCCATACCTTCCAGCACCTGGCCGAAAACGGTATAGTGGCCTTCAAGGTGGGGT
>JAQUSF010000037.1 GCA_028715215.1 Candidatus Zixiibacteriota bacterium | reverse complement strand
CAGGGATATAATGCGGGTCAACCCAGTTGATGTAAAAGTACAACCCGGTATCGGCGGCGGAACGGGCGTATCCCGGTTTGGTAATATCTTCACCGATTAAAGCGGTAACACTCTGCTCGCTGCTTAGATTAAGGTACAGCCAGGAGTTGCCCAAAGGATAAGCGTAACCGGTGACATCGACAACCGCAGCCTGTCCGGCCAGCTCGGAACGGTAGCGTTCAAGCAAAGCCGAAGCCTCGGCACGGTTGGAACCCGTCCGGACGGTGACGACAAAATCCTTGTCATAACCGAGCTTCGCCCGCTTGATATAGTCAACCTGGGAGGACATGACAAAGGTGCTGAAAATGAGAAAGATGGAAATGGTGAACTGGAGCACCACCAGGGATTGGATGAGAAAATTTTTACTGCCGATTTTTACCTCCCGGCGCAGGGTCGCTACCGGCAAAAATTTCGACAGGTACAAGGCGGGGTAGGAACCGGCCAGGAAAGAAGTCAGAAAAACAATACCAAGCAGGACTGGAATAAATTCCGGGCGGGAAAAGGGTGCAAAAGACAGCTGTTTTTGTGCCAGGTCGTTGAATACCGGCAGAAACAGTTCCACCAGAATTATAGCGGTTACAAGGGCGGCCAGGCAGAGCACCAGAGCTTCACACCAGTACTGGCTCATTATCTGGCGGCGGTGAGCACCGACCACTTTGCGAAGTCCTACCTCGCGTATTCTGTTGCCGGACTTTCCTATTGACAGAGTGACGAAATTGATGCCGGCAATCAGAAGAATCGAAGCCGCAATGGCAATCAGGATATAGGAATACTTAGGGTCGGTGCTGGGCACGGCTTCCCCGCCGAATTCAGGGTTGGTGTGAATATCGGTGATCGGCTGTAACCGGTAAAAGCGTTTGTCTTCTTCATCGTCGAAAAGATTGTTGATATTCGCCGATATTTTCTCCGCGAAAGCATCTTTGTCAGTGCCTGGTTTGAGCTGGATATAGGTAGTCAGGTAAATTAAATTCCAGGAGGTTAAATAGTCTTCGGGACGGGTATTTTTAAGATGCTCTGCGGGTATGAGAAAATCGAACTGAATGCTGGAGTTAACGTGGGATTTTTCAATCACGCCCGTTACTGTGAAATCATAGAACTGCTCTTCCTGCTGGATTTTCATCGGCTTGCCTAACGGGTCTTCAGAGCCGAAAAACTTCTGCGCCATTTCCTCGGTCAGCACTACCGAACCGGGGTCGTTCATGACGGTGTTTTTGTCGCCCCTGATGAGCGGAAAGGAAAACATGTGGAAAAAGTCCGGGTCGACATTGAAAACATCCTGGAAAAAGGTGTTGCCATCGGCGCGGCTGACGGCGGTACTGGAGCCTAATACCCGTGTTACCCCGGTTATTTCAGGATATTTATCTTTCAACTGTCCTCTCAGTACAAAACCGGTGGATTCACTGCCATCGGAAATTTCGCTTTTGGCATATTCCATATGGAGGATGCGATAGAGGTTATCGGCACTGGCATGGAACCGGTCGTAGGAAAATTCATGTTGCACGAAAAGGAAAATAATGATACAGCAGGCCAGGGCGATGGACAATCCGGCAATACCGATGGCGGTATATAGTTTGTTATGGAGCAGGTTTCGGTAAGCAACGGTAAAATAATTTTTTAACATGGTCATACTCCCGGGTTATTTATGAGTGATAAGAAATATACAGTCTTTTTTACGAAAAAGAGGCTGTGCCGGTCGTAAAAATTTGTTTTTTTACGTTTGTTGCATGGCATCCGGGGTCAATTCGTAACTTAATATACGGCATTACATTACACAACATTATATGGTAGCGGGCGTACACATACGCACACTGGTTGTACGCTGTCGGACAGTAAGGGGAGGCTGAAAGGTCAAATAAACCCGGTATGGCCCCCCCAAAAACGTCGGAATGTCGAAGATTTTAGACATTCAAAAATAAATTATCAAAATTGCATGGGTTTCGACGAAACTTAAGGTTACCCTTTTATTTGTTTTCAGGCTGATTCGTAAAATTTTAGTAAAATTCGTAATTTAAGGCTCGCTATTCGTAATTTTTAGCGTTCGATTCGTAAGCAATTCGTAATTATTTAGTAAAATTCGTAATAAAACCCTCGAAATTCGTAATTCCCTTATTTTCAGAGTATATAGTCGAAAATAGAGAGATTTCAATTACCTGTATAATTCCTTAATAACCAATCAATTATAAAAATTAATGACGCCCTGTATGCTGTGTGGCATAGAAGTTGTTATACGAAATATTTGAGGAAAAAGGATTAACATTCCTTTCGAGCAAGTGAGGTAACCCGGCCGGGTGCGGGCAGGGACTGAGACAGCCTTTCCGTTTTCCCGGTCGGGAATTGAAAAAAGCGGTGATAAATTCCATGAGAATAAGTTGCTGAAATGGCTATGGCTAATGAATATATAAAAGCAGTTAGAGCTAATAATACAAGTACTTTGGGATTTGTCCAGAATCGTAAGCGGTCTTTTATAAAGGATTTATATAAGATATTTATAAAACCGGAAGACTTTTTTACGATATTAAAATATCATCCAAGGATTCTAGCTCCATGGTTGTATATATCATTCGTAGTGCTTTTAAGTTATTTCACCTTGAACAAAGACGAAATAAACTTTGAACTGAAATATACATTACAGACAGATATAGCTGGTGATATTGATACTTCTGTTAAGATATTGCAACTGATCCTGATTTTAAGTAAACCGGCTCTTATAGCAAATGCATTATTGATATCTATAATTGGCTTCCTTTGGGTAAAAAAGACAAATAAAATATCTTACAAACAGACTTTGTCACTAATGCTATACGGAGAAGTTATTTTTTTTACAGGGGTCCTAATTTCCCTCCCAATCACATTGTTAACGGATAACCTGTACCCGCTATCACTGGTACCACTCGCTCTTGCTTATGGATATGATCCGTCCAGTGTATTGTTTTTCCTTGCGTTAAAATTAAACCCATTCTTCATTTATGAAATCATCTATGTAGGTATCGGCATTACCAGATTGTTGAATTGTGAATTGAAAACAGGGTTGAAAATATCCATACTTTCTGTGGGGTTAATTTCAGTGACGATTTTGTTTTTTAAAATATTATTAATGCTTGTCGGATAGGGAATGAGAAATGAAGCTGGATTCAGAAAATAATAAATTGGAAGGATTATGGAAATACGGCTGGAATCTTATGGCGTGGTTTGGAATTGTTTGCGCTTTTCTTATAATGATTGGGATCATGCTTATCAAGTTTTACTTGCCGCATGTGATGATTAAAATGAAAGAAGATATGCAAATTCAACAGGAAAACAATGCATCGAATAAAACGAATTTAAGGTTTTATGATTGGAAACAAATACATAATCTGGAAAATATCATAGAGCTCTATTTAAGGACGAGAGATTCAATAGTAGAAGAAATTGAAAATGAGTTTGTAGATGATATACCTCAAGGCTCTATCACAATCTGGATTACTGCTGAAGATTCCATAGCCGTTGATTTGAGATATAACTTAGATTGCAATTGCCCTTTGGAGGAAAATAAGTTCAGTTACTTATGCTTGTCAGTTGATTTGAATAATCCTTCGGGACAACCTTCAATTTTAGATAAATTTCTTTACGAAGGAATTTCGAAGGAAAGATATCCTATAATTACCAGTAAGAAAGGAGGAGTGATTACAAAAAAATAAGCCGATCCAAATAATTAATGAGACCAATAACAACTTATTACAGAAGTCAAAGAAAGGAGCCCTTTTGTTAAAAAAAATTGCTTTAAAAACAGTAGTGGCGCTTTTAGCTATTACGATTTTTGCCACAATAGCCATCCCGGGAGAGACCCCAATATATGCTCACAACCTGCCGGGATGTGACTTAAGCCGGTGTGGAACGGAAACATGTCTTATTCTGATGATTGTTGTTTGTACCGAGGCCTGGCTTGACTATGCTCATGTTGACAATTTTGGTGGTTGCTGGTGGTAAGAGTATTTTAAACTTGACATTACCTGGCCGATAAATTAAAGAAGAAAAATGGTGATTTAATGAATCCGCCTTCCGAATACAATCCGGGCACAACAATAGGGTTGCTTCATCGTTCCAAGCGGGACTATCAATATAATATGTTGAAATCGCTGGCTATAACTATGATTATACCTGCAGTTACAGGCTTTCTTCTTTTGCTATTTCCCGGCAATACGAGCAAAGTGAAGATTGACCTCAGGGATGTTACTGTGGTTACGATACCGGAAACGACACCGGAGGGGGTGGTTTTCTCCAAAATTAAATCAGCCGGACATTCAGGCATCAATAACGACAATTTTATCGGCAGCTTCAAGGGATACACAATTGTAAAGGATCGTGTATCCCTCAATATACATGTTCCTGATTTTTCGGTACGGACGGCTAAAATCGGTATCGAGACTTTCGATTTCAGTAAGGTTGAGAATGAACGCGATGAAGTTTACGGTGGTGATATCGACTGGATAATTCCGGGGAACAGCGGCAACAATATCGCTTTAATCAAACAGGCCGGTTCATATGAACAGGCCAACTGGAAAACACCCGTTCCGAACGAGCGTTTTAATTTGACCAGCAGTATCGATATTGATGAGTGGGCGACGGTCAAGATTGATCGTTATCACCGGCGGCCGGTACATCCGAAAAAAAGTTTCGGCAAAAGGGGAGTTGCCCAAATCGGTGTTTATATTGACGCCGGGGGAAATATTGTCAGGATGGAAATCCTGGACGAACGTCCGACCGGCCATGATTTCGCCAAAGCCCTGAAGGAATGGGTAAGCGATTGGTGCTGTTTTTTCCCACCCCGGATTAACGGCGTCAAGGTAGGTACCTATATTATCTTTGAACATTTTTTTGGAGGATCAAACAAGGAATCTATAAAAGTTACCGGTCCTCTTATTGTACACGATCCTGACAAATAATTAAAAATAAAGTGAATAGTAAAAAATGGCAGCATTATAGGGATGCGGTCCTGCTTGATTTCGTGGTTTTCAACAATACGCAGGTTGAAATGTCGAAGATTTTAGACATCCTTATTTTCAAAAAACACTTGCCAATTTCAGGCTTTCTGGCGTAATTATTTAAAAGGATATTCCGTTGGGGGTGGCGTAAATAACCGCCTGAGATTATACCCCCTTACCTGATCCGGGTAATGCCGGCGTAGGGAAACGGAGATGTTTATTCACATCCCCCGGCCCGACTTTACGGGCTACCTCACGTTCAGGACGGAATCTTGCAATTTAACTTAAGGGTTTTAAAGCGAGGTTGCTGTCATGAAGTATTTTTTAACCATCATTGCAGTTATACTGCTCTGTTCGTTTACGGCGCCGGCCGCGGAAATAACGGGCAGGGTGGTGGATCCCGAGGGGCACCCTCTGCCGGGTGTCTCGGTAATCACCGATATCAAAGGAGTCGGTACACAAACCGACACGGCCGGCTTTTACAGTCTTAAATATGTCGGAACGTTCAGCCGGGTAACCTTTTCCTCGGTGGGCTATAAGGCGGCGCAGTTCAGAGCCGCCGGTATTCCCGAGCCGGTGGTGCTGGAGCCGGTATATTACCGGGGCCGGGATATAGTGGTCACCGCCGACCGGGCCGAAACGGGCATCACCCCGATCGCTTTCGATAATTTATCCCGGGACTATATTCAGCGGGAGAATCCCGTAAGTGATGTTCCCCTGCTTCTGGAAGCCACGCCCAATCTTTACGCCTACGCCTATTCGGGGGGCGGCCTGGGTCCGACCGAGTACAAGATCCGTGGCTTCGATTCCCGGCGTATTGCCGTTTATATCGATGGTGTGCCGCTTAACGACCCGGAGGACCACACCACCTATTTTGTCGATCTTCCGGATTTCGCCGCCGAAGTGACCGATATACAGGTCCAGCGCGGCGTGGGGCTGTCGATGTACGGTGATGCTTCGTTCGGCGGTTCAATCAATATCGCCTCGAGCGGGCTGATTCCGGAACGGCGCACGACGCTCAGTGCCGGTTACGGGGCTTTCTTCGAAGACGGCGATTATATCGGAGATATGAGAAGGCAAACGGTGGAATACCAGTCCGGCCTGCTCGATGGCCGCTGGGTTTTGACCGGCCGTTACAGTAAACTGTTTTCCGATGGTTACCGGGAAAAAGCCTGGTATGACGGCTGGGCATATTCGTTCTCCCTGACACGCCTTGACCCCAATATGACCACCACCCTCGATATTTACGGCGGGCCGATTAAATATCACATGGCCTGGAACGGTATCAGCCGGAAGGAATTGAAAAACAATCGTCGTTACAACCCCCTGACCTATGCCAACGAAACCGATAATTTTAACCAGCCCCATTACCGTTTAATCAATATCTATCGGCTGAGCGAGAAGCTGACCATGCGCAATACCCTTTTTTATATCCGGGGGAAAGGGTATTATGAGCAGTATAAGGATGGCCGCGATGTGGTCGAGTACAATATCCCGCCCGAAGCCCTGACCGACCCCGGGATAGAGGAAGTCGACCTGGTGCGGCAGAAGTGGGTAACCAAGAGCCAGTATGGATTCAATCCCCGCCTGGACTGGGACCATCGGGGTGGTCGCGCCAGCTTCGGCGGGTCGTTTTATTACTTCGAATCCGAGCACTGGGGCCAGGTGGTCTGGGCGGATTATTTGAACGGGACTCTGGCACCCGGCCACCGCTATTATGAGTATTACGGAGAAAAATACCAGGCCGCCTTTTTTGTCAATGAACATTACCACCTGACCGGAAAGCTTTCGGTACTGGGCAGCCTGCAATTAAAGTACCTGAAATACACTTTCGACCAGACGAAAATGGGCGCCTTTTTAGGGCTTAAATACGACCTGGATTGGCTTTTCCTGTCACCCCGGGTGGGCTTAAATTATCAAGTTGATGACCACCTCAGCAGTTATATTAATTTCGCCGTGTCCTCGCGGGAACCCAACGACGAAAATATCTACAACGCCGATGACCCGGGGAAATTCCCGCAGCTCGAAGTGCTCGCCAATGTCGGTGATACGCTTTTTGAATTCGGTGAGCCGACGGTCAAGGGGGAACGGGTATATGACCTGGAGCTGGGTGTCAACTACCAGGACCATAAAAGTCGCCTGGGGCTGAACCTGTACTGGATGAGGTTCGAGAATGAAAACGTGTTCGAGGGCGGTTACGATGCCGACTGGCGCGAGATAACCATAAATATCGACTGTTCGGTGCACGCCGGTCTGGAGCTAAGCGGGATGGTCAGACCGGTGGATGCCCTTACATTGAGCGGTAATTTCGCCTATACTTATAATCGCATCAGCGATTATGACACCACCCTGTTTTATGCGGTCGACTCGGTGGGGGAAATTTATTACGAAAGTGTCAAGGTCAATTACAAGGATAAAATTACGCCGTTGTTCCCGGAATACCTGGGCAACTTGAGGCTGGAGTACCGGGGTAGCGACTGGTACCGGCTGGCTTACCTGGTGCGGTTTGTCGGCCGGCAGGAGCTGGATTTATTCAACCTGGAAAGCCTGGCGCTCGACGCCTATATGGTTTCGTCGCTGTCAGCCGCGGTAAGTTGGAAAAACTTTCTGGGAATCGGGCAGTTGACTCTTTCGGCCCGGGTTGACAACCTGTTTAATGAAAAGTTCGAAACCTCGGGCTGGGCGATGCAATATGCTTCGCGCGAATCCGGGCAACCGGTGGTAATCGACGCCTGGCATGCTTATATTGTCGGCGCCGAGCGGTCGTTTTATTCACAGGTAAAACTGGAGATGTTCTAAAGAGTTTGCATTTTATTGATTACAGCCTGGTTGTCGCCTATTTGTTGGTTCTGCTCCTTCTGGGCTTGATGAAAAAGCTGCGCAGGGACACCAGTCCGTCAAAGCTCATTGTCGGCGGGCGGCTGTTAACGCTGCCCGCCTTTGTGGCTTCCCTGGTCTCGACCTGGTACGGCGGCATTCTCGGGGTCGGCGAATTCAGTTATAATTACGGTCTGTCCAACTGGCTGGTTTTCGGGGTACCTTATTACCTGGCGGCGTTTTTATTTGCTGTCTTTTTGGCGAAGAAAACCCGGCAGGCGGAAGTCCTGACAATTCCGGAGCGTCTTTACCAGGCTTACGGCCATAAAACCGCCCTGGCCGGTTCGGTTATTATTTATCTGATGACCGTTCCGGCGGCGTATGTTTTGATGCTGGGGGTGTTGTGCCAGCAGTTGTTCGGCTGGCCTTTCTGGCTGGGTGTACTTGCCGGGACGCTTTTTTCGGTCGTCTATGTTTATCTGGGCGGCTTCGATTCGGTGGTCCGCACCGATGAGTTTCAGTTCCTGCTGATGTTCGGGGGCTTTATCATGATGTTTGTTGTCCTGGTCAGCGGGTACGGCGGCTTTGATTTTCTTCAAAGTAACCTTCCCCCGGAGCATCTCACCTGGCATGGCGGCAACCGTTCCTGGTATATTATAACCTGGTATGTTATTGCCCTGGCCACGTTGATTGAACCGGCTTTTTACCAGCGTTGTTATGCCGCCAAAAGCGCCCCGGTGGCCCGCAAGGGCATTCTTATTTCCATTCTATGCTGGATGATTTTCGATTTTTTAACTACCGCCTGCGGACTTTATGCCCGGGTACTGTTGCCGAGTCTGGCTGACCCGGTTTCGTCATATCCGGCTCTGGCTCTGAAAATTCTCCCGGTTGGCCTGATGGGATTGTTCGCCCTGGCCCTGCTGGCCACTATCATGTCCACGGTGGATTCATACTCATTTCTGGCGGCCAGCACATTCGGTAATGATATCATGCCGCGGATATTTCGTATCGGCGAAAGCGCGGTCACGGTCTGGACCCGGGTGGGTCTGGTCATATCCACGGTGCTGGCAGTCGCCCTGGCGCTGTTTTTTCGCTCGGTGGTCGATATCTGGTATGTCTTCGGGTCGATAGGCACTCCGGCGTTACTGGTGCCGGTATTCACATCTTTTGTCGGACGGCGGCGTCTGCCACCCCGGGCGGCACTGGCGTCGGTCGCCCTGTCCGGACTGATTTCGTTTGTCTGGTACCTGTCGCAATTTTTCGGTAAGGAAGGTGCTTTCTGGCTGGGGTTGGAGCCTATCTTCCCGGGGCTGGCATTGTCGGTTCTGATTTTTATTTTATTCGCTTCAAAAACTTCTCGGCTGTTGCCAAATTAATAAAAGAGGTTATATTAAATTTATGACGGAACCGATCTATTTATCAAAAGAAGGCCGCCTGAAACTGGAAGGCGAGCTGAAACGGTTGAAGTTCGAAGAACGTCCCCGCCTGGTGGCTGAAATCAAAAGGTCGATGGAGATGGGGGACCTTTCCGAAAACGCCGAGTATCACGCTGCCAAGGAAGCCCAGAGGCACCTGGAGCGAAGAATCGCCGAGCTTGAGGACAAACTCTCCCGGGTGCGGTCGATTGATACCGATAAGATCCCTAATGATAAGGTTTACCTGTTTGCCAAAGTCCTGGTACGGGATTTACGCGATAACGAAGAGATTCTCTATACCATCGCCCCGCCCGATGAGACGGATGTCGATAACGATATAATTTCGGTAAAATCGCCCATCGGCGCCGCTCTGCTGGGCAAAGCCGAGGGCGAGGTGGTGGAGATTGATGTTCCGGCCGGTCAAATCAAGTATGAAATCTTAAAAATAACGCGCGCTTGAGGCTGGTAATCGGGCAGGTAAATTATTCTTCCTCGGTAAAGTACTCTTCCAGAGAATCTTCTTCAAAATACTCCTCAGTTTCATCAGCTTCCAGACCTGAGGCAAGGTTGGCGCATTCAAGAGAGCAATAATATTCCGATCCCTGCTTGATCGGCTTGTTGTTTATTTTCTCACCGCACTGAGCGCAATACATTAAGAAACCTCCATCGTTATCAAAAAGCTGCCTGGGCAGGTTGTCTTTTTTTAACGAATAAACATCGCTTTTTGTTTATTCGGCGGAATATTTAAAATAGAAAAGCCTTTTGTCAACAGGTTTTTTGATAAAAAAACGTACCGGGAATTTGACCGGAAGGTTAATCCTGCCGTTATCATTCCTGGTCTTCGACCAGGGACATCAGGTCTTTAATTTGAAGCGGTTCGCCGGTGGTGGTGAAACCCTGGCCGTACTGACAGCGCGCCGGCAGACCGAAGGAGCGAGCCATGGCGGTCAGAGATTCGAGGTAGTCTTTGGATTTTTCCGGGTTAAGAAACTGTGAACGGTGAGCGGAAAGAGCTTCAAGCCAGCGATTGAAATGAGGGGTAATATCGACTACGAAATCAGGGATCACGTCCGGGGGCAGGAAGTAGTGGAAAATCCTCGTAACCAGGTGCGGTTCACCGGGCAGGTCGACTTTTATAAGGGCGGCCAGGTTGGCGGCATTAAGGGTAATAATTCCGGCGGCGACATGGTCCGGATGCGACTGGCGGCGGCCGTGGCCAATACGCGGGTAAGGGGTCAGGATAATCCGGGGGCGGGCCAGGCGGATGACTTCCGCCAGGGCCAGCCGTTTGTCGTAGCTGTCTTCAAGCCGGGTATCGCCCCAGTCAAAGCGTTTGACGATGTCCGCACCCAGGATACGGGCGGCCTGCTCGACTTCCCGGGAACGTATCTCCGGCGTACCGCCGGTGCCCATCTCGCCCTGGGTCAGGATAACCAGGCCGCAGCGGTAGCCGCGCTCTTTGAGGTCGATAAGAACGCCGCCGGTGCCGACCTCAATATCGTCCGGATGAGCCCCCACCGAGATTACGTCATATGTTGTTTTTTCTGAAGACATATTTAAAAAAAGCCCGGAGGAGATTCTCGCCCGGGCTCGTTTTTTACGGATTTTCTTTAATCCCCGAAATTATTGTCATGGAAAATAAGAATATGCCGCATCAGGTCGTATATGTACACGTTTTTGTAAGCCGGTTTACCGTGATAGCCGCGATAGATGAGGGTATCCGGTTGATAACCCTGGTCGAAGAGGAAATCTATCCAGGACATGGTCATATCATGGAAATTGCGATAAGCCTGGGGTGAAGTGGCAATCCACATGTTCAAACCGTTCAAAGGTGAACCGCCGGCCGCTTCATGAAGGGAATCGAGATTGTTCCTCAGCCACATGCTCCAGATAAGGTCATACGGGATCCCGGTCTTGTCAAAGGGGAGGTGGAAATCGAGCTTTTTAGCCGGGTTTATGTCTGTGATGACGTTGGTTACCAGGGTGGCTTCATCGGCAATAGTATCGCGAGCGGTTACGTTAATCGTCGGTTGCTGGAATTGTCCGCCCTCCCAGGTGAAATGATAAGTAATATTGGTGTCGTGCGGCGAAAAAGCCATTGAACCACCGATAAACATGCGGGAGAGGGACCAGTTCGACAGGCTGTCGAATTTATAACGAATAGAATCGTTGTTTAACAAACCCTGTTCAATTAGAGCATCATCGAATAAATCAATCAGGCCATGATTGTTGTCGCTGCCATCGAAATCAAGAGGACCATCGACAGCGGTAATGGAAGTGAACACGCCCGGGTGTATGATACAGGCGCGAAAAGCGCCGTAGGCGCCCTGGCCGATACCGCCGATACCACGTTTCTCAGCCGAGTTGATGAGAAAGGGGTAGTTGGTATAGAGGTATGAGAGCAGGCGGAAATCTTTCAGGCTGCCGATGATGTCGTCATAAAAACCAGCCGGGTAGCTGTTCCCGTAGAAATAACCGCCGAAAACCTGGTCGTTGGAGACGCAACAGATGACCATGGGATCGATTTCCCCCCGGGCAATCATTTCATCGGCCAGTTCTCTGAGGCCGTGATTGAAATAGAAGAATTCATCGCCGTCCTGAGGAGCCAGGAGAATCACCAGGGGGAGAGGCCGGCCTTCGCCGTGGGGCGGCGGCCAACCGACTTTAGGAACATAAACAGCCGTTTTCAGGATCCCCAGAGGATTGCGAATCTGGAAAATCAGTTGCGGCGCATAGGGATTGGAAATCGTGTCGGCGAAGACGAACAGTTTCGGACTGATGCCCCAATATGGTAAGGTTGGTGCCACCGGGGTATTGGTGCCGCGGTCGGTACAACCTGTTAACAATACAATTACCGCCAGAGCCGAAACTACGAAAGCAATTTTAATATATTTAACCATTTTCATATCTCCTAAAACCAGTAGTTAAAGGCTAGAATCGTTTCGAAAGTGCTGGCTTTATAAACCCCCGGGAACTGGTCGGCATTGTAGTCGCCGTCAAGGTCAGTCGCGTTGTAAATAGTTATATCAGGATAAACATAGAAGCTGGATACCAGCCCAATTTCCCAGCGTTGGATATTAAACAGAACACCGGCATTAAAACCGTACTTATCACCGGTATCAACAAATTGGGGCATAAACCCGATGCCATCTCTAATCGAAGACTGGTCAGCCGAGATACCGCCCAGGAAAGTAATGTTTTCATTGTATTCGTAGCGGCACCCCGCCATCACCTTACCGGCGTTATTCCATTCGACCGGATTGGTCAGGTTATGAGTGAAGAAATTTTTCACGATGGCCATACTGTCCAGAGGCAGGGGGCCGAAACCGGAATAGTAGAACTCGAAACCTTCAAAACGCGACCAGAAGGTATATTCGACGTCAAAAGCAAGTTGCAGTTTGTCGTTTACTTCGTAGGTAAAGCCCGCTCCCACCGACGGCGGCAGTTTCAGTTTGGTTTCAAAATCCGACTGGAAAGAAATCGGGTCGCCGATGGCAAAGAGATAACCGATTTTGCCGGGCTGATAACCGGTGGTATCGGTATCGGTTATTAAGCCATTGTTTCTAGGCATGATAAAATTTATAGCGGTGGTGCCTTTGATGGTGATGTCGAAGGGGATGGAGGCGGTGAAGGCGACACTCATTTTGTCGTTAAGTTTCCAGAGCATACCGCCTTTTAATCCGAACCCCCAGCCGTTACCGTCGTTTTTGGTGAACTCGGGAATTTTATCGTAGGGCCGGTCGCTTAAAACGTCGGGGTAGGTGGTGGAATCAAGAGGGTTCTCCCGCATATAGAGGTTGTTGAAAACCAGGTCGCCGCGAAGCAACTGCAGGCCGATGCCTATTGAAAACTTGTCTTCGATGAATTCTCTGGCGGCGGTGAGCTGGAAAGCCACGACATCAAGATTGTTCCGGTATTGATTGTAGGGAAGCTGAGAAAGTACCGAGTCATTGTAGGCAAAGGGCGTCCGGTAGAGCGTCCAGCTGATACTGTAATCGAAAGGCTGGTAAACCGAGAGTCCGAACACGGTTTCTCCCCAGAAGGGAAGGCGAACCAGAAAGCCCGCAGAAGGCATGGTGTAGATTTCATGGTGATTGTAAATCGTCTGGTCGTTGAAAAAACCCAGTTCATAATTTGAACCAAGACGATAATCAGGCGTGAGCTCGTTTCTCAGGTGCATAACTCCCACATTGGCCCCGAGTTGATTATCATATACAAAGGCATAACCTGCCGGATTGTAGTAGGCAGCCGTCCAATCATTGGCGAGAGCACGAAAGGCACCACCCATTCCTCGGGCTTTTAATCCCAAGCCGGTGGTTTCGAAACCACTGGCAAAAAGACCGGGAGTGAGAAGTGTAAAGGCAAGGATTATACTAGCCGTTAATCTTATAAACCCCATCCTAATCTCCATAATGTATTGTGATGAAAACAGTTTATCCATTTTTGCTTACCCTGTTCAAAGACGTAAAATACTTATTAAAGGACGTCTTTGAAGTAATTTTATTCACCGTAATCACATCGGCGATTTTTATAAAACGACCTTTGAAGTTACTATAACCGGTCATTCTTGTCAAGGAAGAATACCGGTTTCAGGAGCATTTTTATTATTTTAAGCTGATGAAAAACGGCAGTTTAGGACATTGTGGCGTCTTCCAGGACGATGGGATGGGCTTTTAAAAACAACTCCTTTTGAGCACAAAATAAATTTAACGGAATTAAAATAAATTGTGGTTATTAAGGTTATGGGGAATAAGAACATGCCCCGGTCATAAAAGGGAGGTTTAATAGCATTTAAATAATTGGGGAAAATTATTCCGTTAACACCGGAAGCGATTTCTCGTCCAGATACTTGGACAAGCCTGTCAGGGAAGTTGCTCTTAATAGTATCTTTTTGTAAAGAAACAGCTTACGGCCATTCTGTTCTTTTTGGCATCATCTTTGCGATTCCTGCAATCATAAAGTTTTAGTGGTGGACTTTAATTTGCCAAGGAAGGTAAGCATGAGAAAAGTCATACTGTTTCTGCTTCTGGTCATCATTTTAGTTTCTTTAAACTGGTTCAAGGAACTTATCGCACAGGATTTATCACCTGTAAAAAACAAGATGATTCAAAATGATACCGAGCTTTATAAAAGATTCGAAAAGGCGACCTTGTCGGACAGGGAGTATGATTATTACAAGAGCTCACTGGTGCTTGATTCGTTGCCGAAGACCGGGAGCCCGGGTGGTGACCGGGGCAGCAGTGAGCTGACCGACAGCAACCTGTCCGGGTCGGAAGGTGAGCGTAATAATGCTGCGGGAAAAAAGCTGCCCGCTTTCGAGGAACTGGTGCCGTTCGGGCTGAAGCTTTTTAAGGGTACGGATGAGATTATGCCTCCTGATGACATCGCCACCAGTGCCGACTATATTCTCGGTCCGGGCGATAACATTATTATATATCTGTGGGGCCGGGTGGAAAAAGAATATGACCTTACGGTGGACCGGGAGGGGAAGGTTTTTATCCCCAAAGCCGGTGAGCTGGTGGTCTGGGGTAAAACTTTAGAGGAGTTTAAGGATTATGCCCGGCGGAAAATAGCCACTGTTTACTCGGAATTCGAGCTGAATGTCTCACTGGGAAAGATACGTTCGATCAGGTTATACCTTACCGGGGAAGTGAACAAGCCGGGGGCGTACACGGTGTCGTCGTTGACATCGCTTTTTAACGCGCTTTATCTGGCGGGTGGGCCGAATGAAAACGGTTCGATGCGTGGTATCCGGGTGATGCGTGAGGGTGGGCTGGTGGCCGAGGTGGACCTGTACAAATTTTTACTGGAGGGCGACAATTCTCTTGATATCCGGCTTCGTTCAGGCGATGCCATTTTTGTGCCGGTGGCCGGCGCCCGGGTGGCTATTCGGGGTGAAATCAAACGCCCGGCTATATATGAGTTGCACGGCAGAGAAACAGCGCGCGATTTAATGAACCTGGTCGGGGGGCCTAATGCCGAGGCTCATCTCAGCCGGGTTATGCTTGAACGGATTTCCGGTAACAACGAATGGAGTGTGCTAGATCTGGATTTAAGTCCCGACGCGCCGAAAAGCGACAGCCTGGTCCTTCAGGATGGCGACCGGCTGACGGTCTTTTCTATTTTTGATGTCAAGAAGAATATGGTGGCGGTTTTCGGGCAGGTGAAACATCCGGGTTATTACGAAAGAAACGAAGCCACCCGTATAGCGGACCTGATAGAGCGGGGCACCCTGCAGGATTACGATGTTTATTATAAACGGGCGAACCTGTTTCGCCGTTTTGCCGACTGGCGGACCGAGATTGTAGCGGTGGATTTGAACGCTTTGCTGGCGGGTGATACCGGCCAGAACATTCTCCTCCAGGACCGCGATTCGCTGTATATTTATTCTATCGAGGACGTGGACTGGAATAAAAGAGTTTCCATCGAGGGCGAGGTCAAAAAGCCAGGGGTCTTTAACTTTTATGACCGGATGACCGCTTTTGATTTGATTTTCCTTTCGGGTTCGTTTACCCGTTCGGCCTCGCTTCTTCAGGGCGAGCTGGCGCGGATTGATTCGCTGGGCAAGACCTGTTTGATGTATATCAGTCTTGAGGAAAGCACTCTGCGCCGGACTTTCCTGAAAGAGGATGACCGGCTGTATATCCGGCAGATACCGGAATGGTCGATGCACCGTACGGTTAAAATCGAGGGTGAGGTGCTTTATCCCGGCGAATACATGCTTTCCGGAAAAGAAGAAACTCTTTATGGTCTCATCAACCGGACTGGCGGTTTCACGCGTAACGCTTTTCCCGACGGTTTGATTTTGCAGAGACAATCGATCGGTGAAAATCTGCAGCGTCTGCAGATAAACAAGGTTCTGGAAAGGTCCAGCCCGGTAGTCGAGGACTCAACCGGTAATTTAAGCAGGGAAATGGTATACGATTATGAGATTAAATCGGTGAACCGGGTGGTCATCGATATGGCAAAGATTCTTTCCGCGGGAGGTCAAGAAAGCGACGTTGTACTTTCTCCGGGTGATTACATTTTTGTTCCTTCGATTCCCTCCGGCATATCGGTACTGGGAGCCGTGGGCTCCAGCGGCACCATCAAATACAATGAAGGTAAAAAAGTGGGGTATTATATTAAACGGGCGGGAAATTTTGTTTCACAGTCCGATAAAAAAGGCACGCAGCTAATCAGAGCTTCCGGTGAAGTTCTTTCCGGCGGCGGAGTTCTGGGTAAAACCGTAAAAACCGGCGACATTATCGTCGTGCCCACTAAAATTAAAAGAGACCACGACTGGTCGAAAACTTTTACCATTGCCATGTCGGCGACCACGAGCATTTTGACGACGGTTTTATTGATTGATAAGTTATAGCAGAAGATATAGTTAAGCTTTTCGTTTTCTTTTCTCACCTTCCTAATTCACCGGAGGTTCATCACGAGCCTCCGGTGTTTTATTGCAAGAGAAATTTTTTCATCCGAAGCGGAAAAAGATACCTGATTTATTTTTCATCCTGATTGAGAAAACCTGCTCAGAATATAACACACCCACACACAAGCCGTTATAATTTAACAGCTTGTGCCGGGTTGTTCAAATAATGAGCAGCCCGGCATTTAACTTGCATAAGGTTTAATGAAGTAAAAGGATTTACTCAATGTTGATTATGGAAAATAGTTTTCAAAAGTACAGTCTCCTTTTCCGGTCCGAAAAGTCATCTATTTTAAAAAGAATTTATTCATTGAAAATAATATTTCAAGGAGGATTAAAACAATGTCAACCTCTGTCAGAGTAGATAGCGAAACGGTTAATTATCTCATCGGGAAAATTTCAAATAAAGCGATGGTGTCAAGGGACATGGTGCTTCCCTTTGTTGAATTTACCGGTTTTATGGAGGTGCTTTTCAGGCTGCTGGACAAAGATGCCCGGACATCGCTTATCGTCGGCGGGCATGTCACCCCGGATGTCGCCATCGCCGCAGACCGGGCGCAATTGAGCCTGAAGGAAGTTCTGGGGCTGTCGCCTTTCTCCGGCGACCCGGACCGCATATTAAGGGAATTAACCAGCGGGCGTGAGATTGTTTATCTGGCCAATCCCAATCGAGTCACCGGGGCAAATTTCAGCCTGGCCGACCTGGAGCTGCTGGCCCGGGCGGTTTCCGAAGGTGCATTGATTATCGATGAACATTATTTCGATTTTTACGGCATCTCCGGCCTGCCCCTTTTAAAGCAGTTCGATAATATAGTAGTTATTCGTTCTTTGACCACTTCGTTCGGAATTCGTTCCGACGAATCAGGGTATGTCATGGCGGCAAAGAATATAATCCGGGCTTTGAAAGAGGTTTATGACTGGGACCGGATATCGCGCGTGGCCTGTAAAATTTTAACCACCTGCCTCATGAATTATGATGCCATGCAGACGCGTTTGAAACTGTTGCACGATGAAGCCCTGCGCATCGCCCTGTTTTTAAACGGTCTGAAAATTCAAAACCGCCTGTCGGCCGCTGATTTTGTGCTGTTGAGAGTAGCCGAACCGGTAAGGGTGGGAAATTTTTTGGCCGGGCATAAAGTGCCGATAGAAAATCTCGACGGTTACCCGGAATTGAAAAATTACATGCGTTATGAAATACAATCAGGGCTGTCAAATAACATCATGCTTGAGGCTTTCAAAAAAATGCCGCCGGATTATTACCGGTTAACCAGCCTGGATAAACGCCTGATCAAGCTGAGCAAGGCGGGACAAGCCAAATCCGACCGGACGGAAAATGAAATTGACATGCCAATTTTTAGACGCGGCAGAACCAAGGTTGGTGAGAATAAGATTGCCGAGAAAGTATAAAACCGGCGGATCGGATTAATGATAGACAAATATAACTGCTGATATGATATAAAAAAAGAGGCTAAGAAGTTATGGGAACAGCAGCAGAAGAACTGGCGACCAGCCGTGAGGGGGCCCGGTCAACTATCGGGGAATATGAAGCTGGGGGTAATAATTCGGAGCAAAGAGATAACTTTATCAAGATAAAGAATTTCCGGACGCGAGAAGATATTTCCGAGGACGGCGGTGCGGGAAAAAAGATAAAAGATTGCGGTTGCTTTTCTGAGTCTCGGAGTAAAGATATGCCGATTTTACAGCCTTTTCGCGTAGAGGGTGGTGAAAATTCAGAAATAGAAGTTTCATCCGCAAGTTCGCGGTCACAGGTAAAGCCGCTGGGAAAAAATACGGCTCGTCTTTTATTAATTTTTTCTTGCCAAACGGGTTCGATTATTGTATCGGTAATGGTGCTTGGAATGACTCTCCTGAGGGCGGGTAATTCCGGCTGGTGGATTTTGGAAGCACTGGCTGCGCTCATTCTCATACGAGTTGGCTACCGCCTGACCCGGGGTCCGCGACCGGTTCTGGTCACAAACTACCTGCGGAAAGGAATCCGGCGGTTGCTTGTTGACGAGGGTAAGGTCAGCACTGTTTTTCTGGCCGCGATATTTATTTTCGGCTGGCCGCTTACGCATCTGGAGGCGGCGGTCTTTATCGGTGCTAATTTTACCATGCAACTGATAATGTTTTATTACGCAAAGAAGGTTATGAAAGCCCTTGCTGAGCGAGTCAAGGCCACAGGTCAAACCTGGTTTAAAAAGAAAGTCATCATCGTCGGTACCGGCGCTAATGCCCGGCGGGTGGCCGATATGGTGATGGCATCGCCGGAATTGGAAACCCGGCTTATCGGTTTTCTCGACTATCGTAAAACCGGTCTGTGGAGTTACCAGGATATTCCGTTAATAGGTCATCCCGACTATCTGGAAGATATCATTGCCGCCAACCAGGTGGACGCCGTTTTTATTGCTGTTGAGCCTGAGGATTTGTCGCACACGCGGCGTCTTTATGATACCGCCGAAAGGATGGGTATAACGGCCTGCCTGATGCCGGATATATATCGCAGTGAGCTGAGCCGTGCCCGGCCGGCGTACATCAACGGTCTGCCCTCGCTTATTTACCGGCGGGTTCCGGAAAGTCAGCTCGGGCTTCTGACCAAGGACGTAATTGATCGCATCGGGGCGTTTATCGGCCTGGTCTTTACTTTACCGATATTTTTGCTGACGGCGCTGACCATTAAACTGGAAAGCCGCGGACCGGTCTTTTTCAAACAGGTGCGGTCGGGGCTGAATGGCCGGCCGTTCAAGCTTCTTAAATTCCGAACCATGTGTACCGACGCTGAGAACAAGAAAGCGGCTCTGAAAGCTTATAATGAGATGTCCGGCCCGGTGTTCAAAATCAAAAAAGACCCCCGCATTACCCGGGTGGGGAGATTCCTGAGAAAGTATTCGATTGATGAAATCCCGCAATTCATAAATGTCCTTAAAGGCGATATGTCATTAGTCGGCCCCAGGCCGCCATTGCCGGAAGAAGTCGCCAAATACGAACCCTGGCAACATCGCAAACTCTCCGTGAAACCGGGTGTTACCTGTATCTGGCAGGTTAATGGAAGAAATAATATTGATTTTGAAGAATGGATGCAACTTGACCTGCAGTATATCGATAACTGGTCGTTATGGCTGGATGCGAAGATTCTCGCCAAAACCATCCCGACCGTTATCAGGGGTTCCGGTGCTTAGCCTTTAAAAGATGATTCTTCAAAACCGTAATATAAAAATTCCCCAATCAACGGCGGTTCGAAATACGGGTATGAAAAAAATTTTCGGCTTGATTCTGATTTTTGGAGTCCTCTTTGTTTTTCCGTTAAAAACTTCCGGCGGCGTTATGCCCGGCGGCCTGAAAGAATATGAGTTTATCTATGACCGGCTGGAGCGGTTCGAGGTACGAACCGGCGGTATTTTTAATTATCCGCCCGGTCTCTGCCGGCTGGACAATGAAAACCTGGTTTTGAACCCGTTTGACTACTTGCGCAATATCCCCCCGGAAAAAATCCGTTTGTTTTCTTTTCTGGCCGAGGATTTTCGTGCGACCAAAGACCTTCGCTCGCACGGCTACGAAACCTTCCGGGCCGGCATTGCCGGTCAGCCGCTCAAAAAGCTTTTTGTGTACGGGCATTTTGTCCTCGATGAGGAAAAAGCCGAGGATGACAGCTACACCGGCAAAAAATGGCGGGGGTTTGCCGGTGATGTCGAGGAGGCTTTTGTACACTTTCAAAACGGTTCTTTGTGGGTGACGGCGGGGCGCTTCGGGTCGTTCTGGGGTTTGCGCAATTCCCTGGTGCTGACTTCCGACAGGCGGCTCGACGGTTTCGGGTATTCTTTTCGCTGGGGGAAACTGGTGATTTCCTATCGTCTGGCAAGGCTGGATGGTCTCAGTCCGGAAAGGGATAATGTTGCCTCGTATGAAAACCGCTTCCTGGCCGGGCACCGCTTTGATTTTCATTTCAGTCGGGGGTTGCGGGCCGGTCTGTTCGAAACGGTGGTATTCGGCGGGCCAGGTCGGACAATCGATTTATTTTATCTGAATCCGCTTATTTTTTCCCATGGCGCCCAGCTTAACGAGCACACCAATGACAACACCATGGTCGGTTTCGACTTTACGTTCCACCCCCGGCCGGGGTGCCGGCTGTACGGCCAGCTTTTGGTGGATGATATTCAGCTCGATGACAAGGAACAAAGCGACCAGGAACCCGATGAATGGGCGGTCCTTGTTGGTGGTCAAACCGCATCTTTCCTGTTGCCGGTGGATGTCAGACTGGAATATACCCGCGTCAGCAACTGGATGTTCAATCAAATCCTGTCTCGCAACCGGTATCTTTTTCACGACGACCCTGTTGGGGGGGTTCGGGGCAACGATTACGACCTTTCCCGGCTGGTTGTCAGCCGCTGGTACGGAAAGGATTTTCGAGTGGACGGAGAGGTCAGTTATTATCGGCAGGGGGAAGGCCGGGTGACGGCCCGGTGGAGTGAACCATGGCTCGATACCGAAGGTACTTATACGGAAAAATTCCCTACCGGTACGGTGGAAAAGACCTTCCGTGGCGCGCTCGCTTTCAAGGGCTTTTTTCAGAATATGTTTTATATTGACTTCACCGCCGGAATTGACCGGGTAAGTAATTACCGGCATATCAGCGGCGAGAACAAAACCAGGCCTTTTTTTAACCTGGTGGTGTCAACCTTCGTCTCGTTTCCCGCGAGTCTCCAGTAATTATTTGTTTAGGCCCAGCCCTAAAAATTTTCCAGGACTATCGATTTTGTGAAATAACGATGAGGATTTTTTAAACTTTTACCGGCCTGCTTTGTTTATCTATCAACTATTTTTTTATTGGTCAGCCGTTATGTTGATAGATAGAGTGATGATGTTTCAGATTCATGGTATGGTTTTATTTTGAAACCGGTGAAGGAGAGAAAGTGAAGGAAAAAAATCAGAGTCATAAATATACCAACAAACTGATAAACGAAAATTCGCCGTATCTTTTATCCCATGCTCATAATCCGGTGGACTGGTATCCCTGGGGAGAGGAAGCCCTGGCGAAAGCCCGCCAGCTTGACCGTCCGATATTCCTGTCGGTCGGTTATGCCGCCTGTCACTGGTGCCATGTCATGGAGCGGGAGTCGTTTGAAAACGAGTCCATAGCGGTGTTAATGAACGAAAATTTTATCAATATCAAGGTTGACCGGGAACAGCGACCGGACCTTGACACTATTTATATGGCTTTTACGACCGCCCTGACCGGCAGCGGCGGCTGGCCCATGTCGGTTTTTCTGACGCCGCAGTTGAAGCCGTTTTTTGCGGGCACTTATTTTCCTGTCGAAGAGGCTTTTGGCCGCCCGGGATTCGGGACTGTCCTGGCCGAAATCGCACGGGCGTACCGTGAGAACAAGGCTCAGATAACCTCGTCGGCGGAGACGATATTCCGTCAGCTTGAAGCCCGCCTGTCACTGTCGCGAACAGCGGCTTTGCCGGGCTCGGAACTTATAACCCGGGCGGTCGGTGACCTCATGCGGAATTTTGACCGGGTTTACGGGGGATTCGGCGAGGCGCCCAAGTTTCCCCACCCGCTGGAACTGTCCCTGTTGTTGCGGTATTATAAACGAAGCGGTGACGCTGGTTTTCTTGAAGCCGTCCAGACTTCGCTGGTCGCCATGGCCCATGGCGGGATTTATGACCATGTGGGCGGCGGGTTTGCCCGCTATGCGGTTGATCGCCGATGGCTGGTACCTCATTTTGAAAAAATGCTCTATGACAACGCTCTCCTGGTGTCAACTTACGGCCAGGCCTACCAGGTGACCGGGGATGAATTTTACCGAAAGGTGGTCCGTGAGACTCTGGATTTTATCCTTCGTGAGCTGACCGGTCCCGAAGGTGGTTTCTACTCGGCGCTCGATGCCGACAGCGAGGGCGAGGAAGGGAAATTTTATGTCTGGTCGAAAGATGAAATTGAAGCCCTGCTGGGCCCTGATTCCGGCGATTTTATGCGGTATTTTAACGTATCCGAAGTTGGCAATTTTGACGGTAAAAATATTTTAAACATCACCGCCGAATCATCGCGGTTGAGGATGGAGAAAGATGTCAGAGCGTTCGACGGGATGCTGGTTGACAGTCGGAAGATACTTTTGGAAGCCCGCTCGAAGCGGGTGCGACCGCTGACCGACGATAAAATCCTTACCTCGTGGAACGGCCTGGCGCTGACGGCGCTTTGTAAGGGCTATCAAGTTACCGGGGAAAAACGCTATCTCGATGCCGCCCGAAAAAACGCCGGGTTCGTTACCGGGCAACTTTTGAATGAAAGCAACCTGACCCACTCCTGGCGCAAAAGCGTGCGGTCGGAAGGTCTCTTTCTTGAGGACTATGCTTATTATATCGAGGGTCTTTTGCATCTTTATGAAAGTGATGGAGCGGAGGACCACCATAGGTGGCTGGAATATGCCCTTGTTCTGGCAGACCGGGCGGTGGCGCTGTTTTTTGATGCTGTCGGTGTTTTTTATTTGCGTCCGGATGGCTGTGAGGATTTGATTGTCCGCCCCCGCAACGAATACGACAGCACCGTACCCTCACCGGCTTCGGTCATGATGTTAAACCTGCTTGAATTGAACCGTATTACCGGCAGGGAAGGATATTGGCAGACGGCAAAGAAGGCACTGGAAGCTGTCTCCGGCCGCCTGGCGGAGTATCCGTCGGGGATGACCTCCGCCCTTTTCGCCCTGGATTATTACCTGAACGAAAAGGTTGATATCGTGATGGTTGGCAACGGGACGGAGCGGGAAAAGATGCAAAAGGAGATATACCGTAAATTCATTCCCAACCGGGTTATTGCCGTCAGTAATGATGGTACCGAGCCGTATCCTTTGTTCGAGGGACGGATAGCGCCCGAAGGCGGGGTGGCGGTGTATATCTGCCGTAATGAAGCCTGCCGAAAACCGGTAACTTCACTGGAACAACTGATAAGAGAACTGGATGACATTTGAGTTTCTCGGAGTTAGTATTATATTGATAGTTGGAATCATGAACGCAATTTTAAAGGAACTGGAATATTAGAGGTGGATTTATTATGCTTTCAGCCAAGATGAAATGGGCGGGGGGGTTGAAATTTGAGGGAACATCGGCGTTCGGACACAAGATTGTCACCGACGGCTCCCGGGAAGCCGGGGGCGAAGAAGCCGGTTATAAACCGACCGAACTTCTGCTTTACAGCATTGCCGGCTGTGCCGGGATTGATATTGTCCGGATAATGGAAAAACAGAGGCAAAAGGTGACCTCGCTGGAAATTGAGCTGACCGCCCACCAGAACGAGGATTATCCCAAACCGTTTCATACGATTGAAGTTAAATATATTGCCCGGGGGGAAAATATCGACCCCAAAAAGCTGGCCAAAGCGATTGAGCTGTCGGAAGATAAATATTGTGTCGCCAGTCAGACGGTTAAGAACGTCACCACGGTTAAAACCGGCTTTGAAATTCTGCCGGGATGATTTGAATCTTTTAGCCCTTTCGTTAATCTAATAATAAAAAGAAAGGCGGTCCGATATGGATAATAAACTGGTTTATACAAGAATTACCGATAAGCCCTTCGGGGCGGTGCTGGAAAAGCTGGAGAAGCTGGTGCCGGAGTATCAATTCCGGGTATTGGCCAACCACGATGTCCGGGCGACTCTGGCCGAAAAAGGCATTGAGCGTCAGCCCCTTAACATCATCGAGGTCTGTAATGCCTCGTTTGCCGATGAAGCGCTTAAAAAGAACGAACTGGTATCGCTTTTTATGCCGTGCCGTTTTACTATTTATGAAAAGGATGGCCGGACGGTGGTCAATTTAGCCCGGCCCTCGATGATTGCCGAAATGATGCCTGGGGCGGGACTTGAGGAAATAGCCGGAGATGTTGAAAAAACGTTGAAAAAAATAATGGATGCAGCCCTTTGACCGGCTCTCGCCTCTTGGCGGTATTAAAAAAACCGGGAGAAAAGAAAAATGAAGTATGTATTTAAAAATATAAAGAAGACAATTATATTTGCCCTGGCGGGTGGAATATTTGGATTATTGCTCTCTTTTGTGTATATTAATCTGGGTTCGACGTGACAGGTGCTGTGCAATCCCTGCCTGGCGTTAAGCCTGGGGGTTGTGTTCGGGACGGTCCTGTCCCTGGGTGATTAGGAGTGCGGTTATGCCGATGTACGAATATCAATGCACCGATTGCGGTCATAAATTTGATGAACTGGTAAAAAATGCCAGTGAAGTTATCCCCTGCCCGAAATGCGGCTCGGAGCGGACTTTTAAGCTTATCTCGATGTTTTCAGCGGCCGGTACCTCGTCACCGGCCGGACGGGGCGGAAGCTGCAATACTTCAAACTGCTCGACCAAAAGCTGCTTTACGTGAGGTTCCCGATAGAGTTCACGGTCGTGAACAGAAAAAAATATCCGCCCCGGGCGGATTTTTTTATGTTTTTAAATATAGTGAGGGTCTTCAAGCAGCTGTCTGGTCACTGAATCCGCCGGTCAACGGTTTATGTCCGGTAAGCTCAAATCTGATTCGGCGGTAAATATTTTTTTATGGTCATAAACGGGCGTGACATTTTAAGTTGCGACAAGCTGTACGAATTCTTTTCATACCGGTGGATTTTATCGAATAAAATTAATACCGGAAGGTATATAAGCAAACTTGAGTATTTAACGGGTGAATTTGGAAAGGAGAACCGATGACCACTCTTTTCTGGATATGGATGGCGGCAGCGCTGATATTTTTAATAATCGAACTGATGACCCCGACGCTGATATTTATCTGCTTTGTGGTGGGTTCGGTGGTGGCCGGTATTTACAGCTATTTTTATCCTGAATCATATTACTGGCAGATAGGTTTGTTCGTGGCGGTGTCGGTGGTTTTACTGCCATTAACGCGCCGATTCGCCAAAAAAATAACGAAGGTTTCCCCGGAGTTATCCAACGTTGACCGGATGATTGGCCGAACTGCGCTGGTGGTCAAAGCCATCAGTCTCGATGAAGGCGGGAAGATACGTTTTGAAGGCGAGGTCTGGGCGGCTAACGCCGAGGAGGCGATTGAGGAACAGGCCAGGGTGGAGATTATCGCGGTTACGGGAACCCGTGTCAAAGTGCAAAGAAAAATCAACGGATAGAGAAAGGAAATAATCCATGAACCCGGTTGTAATATTTTTGATAGTGGCGGTGGTGTTTTCGTTTATCATTGTCGCCGCTTCGATACGAATAGTGCGTCCTTTTGAAAAAGGGCTGGTGGAGAGACTGGGGAAGTTTCAGCGGGTCCTGGACCCGGGTCTTAATATGATTCTCCCGTTTTTCGACACGGTGTTGAAAGTGGATATGCGGGAGGTGGTTATTGATGTTCCGGCGCAACTGGTGATTACCAAGGATAACGTGGGTGTGGAAGTTGATGCGATAATTTATGCTCAGGTTACCGACCCGTTCCGCTCCCGTTATGAGATTTCCAATTATATTCTGGCGGCCACGAAACTGGCGCAAACCAACCTTCGTAACGTAATCGGCGAGATGGACCTTGATGCCTGCCTGTCATCCCGTGACCAGATTAACTCGCAGTTGCGGGATGTGATGGACCAGGCCACCGACAAGTGGGGGGTGAAGGTCAACCGGGTGGAACTGCAACGCATTGACCCGCCGGTGGATATCACGGAGGCAATGAGCCGGCAGATGAAAGCCGAGCGGGACAAACGGGCGGCGATTCTGGCCGCCGAAGCAATCAGGCAGTCGGAAATTACCAAGGCTGAAGGTTCGCGGCAATCGCAGATACTTGAGGCGGAAGGTTTTGCCGAGGCTGTCAAGAGAAAAGCCGATGCCGAAAAATACCGCCAGGTGACAGTCGCCCAGGGTGAATCCGAAGCGATTTTGAAAGTTTTCAACGCCATTCATGAAGGTCGCCCGGATAATCAGCTGATTACTCTCAAGTACCTGGAAATGCTCCCGCATCTGGCGCAGGGCAGCGCCAATAAAATTTTCCTGCCCTATGAAGCCAGCGGTATTATTGCTTCTCTGGCGGCGATGGTCGAGGGACTAAAAACCAGTGACGAAGGTTCCCGGAAGGTCGCTTCGTAGCTTAAACAACCGGGTCGGCACGAATAATTGGAACTGAAGGTTTCATAGAACGTAGAATTAATTGGAAACTGTTATCAAAGCCAGGGATGGCATGACCGGACTTTAAAAAAAGTCCGGTTTTTTTTGCAGGCTTGATTTGACAAGGGCCAATATATCCATTACTTTTCACACGATATTTTATGATGAAAGCAAAGTGATGCGA
>JAQUSF010000134.1 GCA_028715215.1 Candidatus Zixiibacteriota bacterium | reverse complement strand
GGACGGTCATGTGGTGGTGGTACAACATGCGTTCCGGATATGCCGCCCCGTACCGGAAAATAGAGGATATCAAACCGGTGGCGTGTCGGACGCTACTTTTTATCGCTGCCGATAAAATAAACACTGCCGAACCGGCGCGGCTCAGGGATATTTCCAGCCTGGAACTTCTCACCCTGAAACCCAGACCGGTTGATGAAAAAGCGCTTTTTGAAGAACTGCTATCCTTTATTCGACAACCCCTGTGATAATAGAGCCATTACATTAATTATTAGCGACCAGCGCCGTCCGGGGCGTAAATAAAAATAACGAGTGATTTTTTTTAATCCGTTATAAGGAGTTTTGATATATGAGCGCTGTAAAGATTGCCGATAACGTTTACTGGGTGGGGGTCAAGGACAGGGACCTGCGTGTTTTCGATATCATCATGCCGACCCGTTACGGAACGACCTATAACGCCTATCTTGTCAAAGGCGAGAAAGTCGCCCTTATCGACACCGTAAAAAAAGGTTTCACCGAGGAGTACCTGGCTAATATCGAGGAAATCACGCCGCTGAGTGCGATCGATTACCTGGTGGTTAATCATACCGAGCCGGACCACAGCGGTTCGATTATCGAGCTTTTGAAGCGGGCGCCGAATATTCAGATTGTCTGTGCCCTGGCCGCCAAAATATTCGTCCAGAATGTACTCAACTCTGATAACAACCTGACCGGTCTTAAGGATAATGCTTTTATAGAGTTGGGCGGGAAAACGCTGACTATCAAACTTACGCCCTACATGCACTGGCCTGATACCATGATGGAATACCTGGCGGAGGATAAGGTTTTGTTTTCCGGCGACGGTTTCGCGGCTCATTACGCCGGGGATGCCATTTACGGCGACGAACTTCCGGGCGAGATCGACCTTGACCATGAAGTTCATTATTATTTCGACACTATCATGCGGCCGTTTACCAGTCATATCCGCAAGAACCTGGTTAAACTTGAGGAGCTGGATATAAAAATGGTGGCGCCTTCGCACGGCCCGTTGTTCAGAAATCAGGCAAACCGCTATATTAATATGTACAAAGACTGTTCGGTGGATAAAGCCGAGGGGAAAAACCAGGTGGCGATTTTTTATGCTTCAAGTTACGGCAACACGAAAATAATCGCCGAGCGCATTTCGACCAACCTTAACCGGGCGGGGTTCCTGACCCCGGTCAACGATATCACCGCCTGCGACAAGATGAAAGCCCGGGAGCTTATCGAAGAAAGCAAGGCGGTCATAATCGGGACGCCGACTTTTAACGGCGATGCCGTCAAGCCGGTCTGGGATTTCGTCAACCTGTTCTCGACGGTGGACGCGAAAGGCAAGAAGGCGGCGACTTTCGGTTCCTACGGCTGGAGCGGTGAGGGTACCAAACTGGTGAGCGACCGTCTGGCCGGAATGAAAATAAAGGTTATGCCTGAACCTTTTCGGGCCAAACTGGTGCCATCGGAAAAGGAGTTGTCCGAGGTGGACCGTTTCAGCGGCGAAATCGCCAATTTTATTAATGAGGGCTGAAGTTTATTCCAACATCTACCGAAAAGGCACAGAATTAGACGATAAACGCTCTATCCGCAGGAGTAAGGTACGTCAGGCCCCGGGGCTCCTGACTATTTATCTACCTGTTTGTCTTCACCTTCTTCGCGTGCTCTGCGCGGGGGCGCAAACCAGAACGCCCTGCAACGTATTAACAAGTCGCAATAAGCGGAACCGCTGAAGGGTTCTGCTATATGAAGACTTGTTCCCCCGGTCTTCGCAGGAGAGTAAGCCCAGGCGCTCCGAGGCCATTATACCGATGCAGAGTGTTGGAACGGGATTAAGAACAAGGGTATCAAGCAATGAGAAATAAAAAGAGGAAATCGGCCTAAAGCTGGTTTCCTCAAAAACGAGTCCCGCGTCATAGTTGACGCGGGTGTGGTTTCGTCACCGTCAGTACGATTTGCGGTAGCGATTGCCGCCGTCGCGGTTACCACTTTGGGGACGAGGTTTCGCTTCATTGACATTCAACGCCCGTCCGTTCAGTTCCTGGCCGTTAAGACCACTGATAGCAGCTGTTGCTTCGTCCTTTGCTGACATCTCCACAAAGGCAAAGCCTCTTGGCTGTCCATTGTCCTTGTCCACAATAATGTTGACGGTTGATACATCACCAAAACCACTGAAAGCCTGGCGTAATTGTTCTTCTGTCGTATCGTATGACAGGTTTCCGATGTAGATATTCATTCTACACTCCATAATTTTTTTATCCCGAAGTCACCTGTATTTTGGTGAAACCAGGTACATCTGGATAAATGATATGCTGCGCGTGATTGCGCGATCAATTCGAGATTATACTTTAGCGGAGAGTTGTAAATTTTGACAAGACTACGATAAAGGTCGAACTCAAATTAAAGTTTATTTATTAAAATAGCATAACCATTTATATAAACCTATGATTTATTTTACAAAATGCAGTTTATTTTTCAAATAATTCAAAATCTATAGTTTCACCTGAATAAAGAAAACAGTATATGTCCTTGCGCCGCATGATTAACCGAATTATTTACAGAAAATTTAAAAAGCAGTTGAAATATTGTTAAAATGGTTGGGATCCTTTAAAGGTTCCGCTTGTTTTATTTTGATTCAGAATTACTTCCTTTTTGAATATCTGAAGATACTTTAATAATTGGATGCTCAGTGTTCTAGGTTTAACCAAATCTTACCTCTGTAACAAAGCAGCAGGAACATACTGTATGTCAAACCTCCATCCTCTCCACGCAGCCGGCGATGAGGGTGCGAAGTTTCGGTTCGGCTTTGGTGGCCGCCCCGATGACGTCGTCCAGCGAGCAGGGATGCATGTTGTCAGCCAGGCCCATATCGGTAATAATCGAAAAGCCGAGGATTTTATTATGCTGATGATGCGCCGTCAGCACTTCCGGTACGGTGGACATCCCCACGGCGTCGGCGCCGAACCCGCGAAACATCCGGTACTCCGCCGAAGTTTCCAGGCACGGTCCGGTCACGCCGATATAAACGCCTTCCTGCAGTCTCAGTTTCTGTTCCAGCGCGACTTCTCTGGCCAGCCGGATTAGCGCGTGGTTGTAAACCTCGTACATATCCGGGAAGCGGTCGCCGAGGGTGTCGTCGTTGGGTCCCAGGAGAGGGTTGCCCGGGAAGAAATTGATATGGTCTTTGATGACCATGATATCACCGGGCTGGAAATTGGGATTCATTCCCCCGGCGGCATTGGAAACTATCAGTGTCTGCATCCCCAGCGCCTTGAGCACCCGGATCGGGAAAGCAATCTGCTGGAACGAGTAGCCCTCGTAATAATGAAACCGTCCCTGCATGCAAACCACCGGTTTGCCTTTAAGGTGCCCGAATAAGAGCCGTCCGGCGTGTGACTCCACCGTTGAGACCGGGAAGTGCGGGATACGGTCATAGTTTACGGTTCCGACCATTGTGATGCCATCCACCAGCGAACCCAGCCCCGTTCCCAGGATGATTCCGATTTTCGGTTCGAATTTTACCTGGCTTTTGATATAGTCCACCGCCTCGGTGCGCATTTTATTGAATTCAGCGAGCGTATTCACTTTTATCTCCTGTAATTTTCAAGTTTCAGATTACTGTGAAAATATATGTCTGCCGGTATGATTAATAAAGAAAAAAGCATAAAAAAACCGGCTCCGAGAGATTAGGTAGAGCCGGTTTTTATTATACAGGTGGGTATATGTTAACTTTTTTCCGCTTTATCCATTTCTTCTTCGAATTTGGCGACGACCTCATCGAGCTCATCAGCCAGGTTGTTCGGGTCAAGGTAGGCGTTTTTGGTCTTTTTATTTGCGGTCCCCTCGATGTCGATCGCGTTGTGCTCGGTGGGCATCTCCGGTTCCCCGGTCGCCAGGTTAACTTTATCGGTGTTGTAGGGTTCTTCATCGGCGGCTGACTTAACAGGGATAAATTCCGGCGGGACATCCTCAGCCCGGGCATTGGTAATGGTGACATTGTCATGCGGCAACGGACTTTGACGGGACGGGGTGGCACCGTGACGGCGGGATTCACTCTCCACTTTTTTCTGGTAGCTTTCCAGGGCGGCGGCAAGCTCCGGGTCGATATCTTTGGATTTCGATGGTTCCGCCGGGGGAACTTTCATCTCTTCACCGGGTGGACTCTGAAGCTCTTCGCCCATGTCCTCCGGTGACGGTTCTTCGATGGTGTCAGAGGTTTCGGCTTCCTCGGTTTTTATGCCTTTGTCTTTGGACGGCAGGGTGGCGAAAGTTTCGCGCTTTTTATTTTCCATTTCGGCGGAGTCGATTATCTCCAGCGACTCTTCGCTCTTTTCTTTAATATTTTCCGCCGAGGCGATATCGTCGATGAGTTCAAGGTGTGAATGCAACAGGCCGCGGACTTTGGTGATGTATGATTTTTTGGTCAGCTCGATTTTTTGCAGCTGATTTTCAATTTCGGTTATCTTGTGCGAACGATTGGCCACTGTCTGATCATATTCGGTTTTCGCCTTGGCCAGCATCGCCGCCGCTTCCTTTTTGGCGTTGGCTATGGTCATATCGGCGTTACGGCGGGCATCGATGGCGGCATTCTTTATGGTATCCTCGAATTGTTTTAACCCGGCCAGCTGAGATTTGAGGGATTCGATCTCCATCGATAGTTTCAGGTTTTCATGTTTCAAACTCTCGATGATATTGGCGACCTTCTCCTTGAAGCTCTCAACTTCATCCTTGCCATAACCGCGCATTTGGTTGGGAAATTCATAATTACGGATATCATTAGGCGATAATTCCATATCAGCACTCACTTGTTAAAAGTCTCCATTTTTGTACCCGCCTGTTGCCTTGTTCGGAAAAAGAACAGTTTCAAAACGGTACACTTTATAGTAGTTATCGTACTTTTTTGAGAAATATTGAGGAAAAGATTAAAAAAAAGCCGGGTTTGCAGTAATAAATTGAGTCTGTACCCTTAAGAATTTTATTCAGGTTTCAGTATCCGTCATGTTAGACCTTAACTGGCAATAAGTTACGGGGATTTTACGCCTCCCGGGGACCGAAAATCCCGGTTCCGATACGTATCATGTTCGCACCCTCGGCTACCCCCAGCTCAAAATCATCCGTCATCCCCATCGACAGAGTGTCGAACTTAGTGCCGACGATATCCCGGCCTTTTTTGAAAAGCTTGTGGCATATTTTAAAAACTCGTCGAATCTCATCCCGGTCCTCGGTTAACGGGCCAACTGTCATCAGACCGTTCAGGCTGATATTTTCAAGATTATTCACCCGTTTTATAAGCTCCAGGGTTTTCTCCGGCGGGACTCCGTATTTCTGGATTGCACCGGAGGCGTTGACTTCAATATAACACTCGATAACGCGTTCGATATCGCGGGCATGGCGGTCGATTTCTTCAGCCAGCCGGTAGGAATCAAGTGATTGAATGACATCGAACAATTGCACCGCCTTTTTCACTTTGTTGGTCTGGAGGTGGCCGACCATGTGAAAACGGGCAATCCGACCAACTTCGTTGATTTTCGGCTCCGCTTCCTGAACCCGGCTTTCCCCGATATTCCGTATCCCGGCGGCGACCGCCATCCTGATGGAGGCCGCGGGATGAGATTTGGTAATGGCTACGATGGTTATATCATTGGCGTCGCGGTCATATTCTTCGCAAGCTTCGACAATACGGCCGCGAAGCTCCCTGAGGTTATCTGCTATCTCTTCTTTCACGGCTGGTAAAAAATGGTAAAAAAATCGATTTTAATCAAGGGAAATTTTATTGTCTGCATGATGGGGTGTAAATACTTCATTATGTAATTGTCAGGCTTCAGCCAGATAAGCCCGGTCCAGGCCGATTACCGGGATACTGTTGTCAGCCATGGTCGGATATACTGTCAAAGCGGTTGCAGTCGGAGAAGAGTAATGCGGCATTAGTTTTGATTCCAGAGAAGTCACGGCGGCGGTGACCCAGTCAAAGAAATTTTCAATGACGGTTCGAAGTTGCGATGACGCGGCGGTTACCAGATCTCCCGAAAAACCGAGTTCCGACGCTGCAGCATTGAAAAAACTGTCAATATTGGCGGTCAGCTTTTCTTCGGTCTGGTTCAGGTAGCTTTCCACGGCGTCAAAAAAAACGGCCATCATTGCTGGAGTACCTTTTTCGGCAATATCGCCTGCCGTGTCAAAATAGCTGCTAAGGGTGTCCGGAATTTCACCGGTCATCTGCCTTGTCTGGACATTAAACTTTTCCGCCAGGGCAAAACTGAAGCGGTTGTCGAGGCGGTAACGCAGGGCAATCCTGTTGACGGCGTGGCGATGGTTATCCTGAATATCGACCTTTAGCGAACGGTGAATATCGGCGGCCTCTTTCAGAAACGCCTGCAGGGAAAAGTCCCGTCCCTGAACTCGGAACTGCCCTACCTGGCGGCCCTTAACAGCACACTGATTATGGGCGGTAAGTTTTTGGGCAACGGAATCATCGGTCAGGTTGGTTTCGACCGTTTGCCGGCCGGTAACATCAAACGCCGCTTTCAGACCGAATCCCGCCCCGGCCAGTTGTTCCACTCCGGCCGTGTCGCCTTCGGCAAGAGAAGCTACCGAACGCATAAATGTCGCCAGGTCAAAACGCAAATCAAGGTTATAATCCAGCCGTGCTTGTCGGCGGTAATAGTAGGTGCCGTCGGGAGTGATTTCCACTTCGGGTTGGTCAAGTGAAGTTACGGGGATTTTCGTCGGTGGTGCCGTGGCGTCCGAATTGTCCGGTGAGGGTTGATTTGACGGCTCGTAATGGTCGGTATTCCGGGATATGTCAACCGGCTGCACCGGCGGACAGTAAACAGACTTGGTAGCGGTTGGGGTATTGTAAAATTCCGCCTGGTGGAGACGGTCAAAATAACGCTGAGTA
>JAQUSF010000036.1 GCA_028715215.1 Candidatus Zixiibacteriota bacterium | reverse complement strand
TAAACTGTGCCTCCAGAACTTTTTCCAGTGATTTATAAAGGATATCACCGATGGAACCGCGGGAACTCCGGGTAACGGACCGGGCAATTTCCATATCGAAGATATCGGTGAAAGTTTCTTTACCGCTGCTGCCGGCTAAAAAGGAGTTCTCCGACAGGGAGTTTTCCGGAACTGTTTTACGCATCGTTTTCAGCATGTAATACATGAAAAAGGACTCGAACTCACGGGTGGCTTTCTGCAGACGGGCTTTTTCCGTCTGCAGGTTCCCGGACGATGGCCCCTTCGAACGTTCCAGGGTGGTCTGCGGAAACACCGGGACGCTTTTGGGTGGAGTAATCATAACGGCTTTACAGAATGACCAGTTCCGCCTGGAGGGCTCCGGCCTGTTTAAGCGCCTGGAATATGGCTATAATATCTCGGGGCGTAGCGCCGATTTTATTCAGGGCATCAGCGACATCGGCCAGATAAACCGAACCCTGCAGGTTGACAACCCGGGCTTTATCCTGGGTCACGTTGATGTATGATTCCTGGGTTACGATGGTTTCACCTCCGCTGAACGGCTCCGGCTGGGATATTATCGGCCGTGACTGGATATTGACCGTAATCGTTCCATGAGCCACCGCTACCGGCTCGATCGTGACATGTTCGCCTGCCACGATAGTCCCGGTTTTTTCATTTATGACCACCCGGGCAATATTGTCGGGGACAACCTGCAACTGACCGATATCGGAGAGGAACATCATCCGCAAATTAGGATGCATCAAAGAATCGGGTACGACCACTTTTACCGAACCACCGTTTATAGGGTAGGCGGTAAGACCATATTTAATATTTATTCTTTCGGCCACCCGGTGAGCGGTAGTCAAATCCGGATTTAAAAGCGACAGGTAAATTTCTTTTTCCGAATCGGGCGTCGGAAGAACCGGCCGGGTGGTTTTTCCACCCCCGGGGATACGCCCTACCAGGGTATAATTGTTAACAATCCGGTTCCCCTCATCCACCTGGACGTTAAAGCCGCCGATGGAAACCGCTCCCTGGGCGACCGCCCGCACCACGCCGTTGGCATCGGACAGGGGCGTCATAATAAGAGTCCCGCCCTGAAGCGAAGAAGCATCGCCTATCGACGAAAGGGTCACATCGAAATACGAACCTTCATTCTGCTGGCTGGAAATACGAGCCGTTACCATTACGGAAGCAACATTCTTCACCTTGACTTTGTTACGTTCCAGTTCCAGGCCCATTCGCTCCATCATATTCACCAGCGACTGGACGGTAAACTGGGTGCCGTTGCCGTCGCCGGTGCCATCCAGGCCCACCACCAGGCCGTAACCGATAAGGTCTACTTCCTGTTTGTTTTGAAAGACGGCAATATCTTTAATCCGGACTTTGGCGGCTTCGGCCGGTATGAAAAACAAAGATATAAAAAAGAGAATGATTATCATTCCCGCCGGAGTGGTCAGCACTCTATGACAGGTAGAGCTTATCATGGGCGCCTCCTCAGAACAACCAGTTTATAAGACGGGCGACAATACCCGGCCGTGAACTGGTCTGTGAATTGCCCTTGCCGGTATAATGTATCTCGGCATCGGCAATGAGATAGGATTCGATAGTGTTGTCGGTGGAGATATCTTTCGGGCGAATAACCCCGCTCAAGGTTATGCTCTCTTTATCATTGGAAATACCGATTACCCGCGAACCCTCGATAATCAAATCGCCGTTTTCTTTTACGCCCATGACCGTAACTGACATCTTGGCCCGAATCATGCCGTTGCGAAGCTGTTCACCTTTGCCGTCATGGGTATACTTGGCGGCGGCATCAACTCCAAACAGCGGGATAAAATCGAGCGGCCCTGCCCCGGGACCACCGGACACCGAGGTTTTCTGGTCTTTGGAATTTTTGGATTCCACCTGGTTCGACGCCCGGCTGTCTTCGTATATCAGAACAGTCAGAATATCGCCCACCTGATGCGCTTTCACATCGGTAAAAAGCGACTGCCCCCGCCCGAAATCCTGACTTTTCAGTTTCAGGGCAAAGGGCAACAGCAATAAAATCAACAGCAAGATGGCAATTTTCTTTAAATTCATTTTTTTTACCCTCAAATCCTATTTATGGGTCGATAACCACGGCGCCTTCATCCACCACCCGGGCCAGGATGATTTTGCCGGAGTCGTTATTTCTTACCTTGACATAATCGCCGGTCCAGCCTTTCTGCAGGGCTTTCCCGGTGGTACTTACAGAAAACAGGCCGCTGGTATAGACGATGGAAACCTCCCTCCCGACGTCAATGTCAGGAACCGGTTCGACGGCATCCGACGTTAGAATGCGCCCGATAAATAGATTTCTTTTCGACCTGTATCCATTAATGGCGTCGAATGATTCTACCGGCTGCTCCTGCAAGGAGGTTATATCCATCATTTTTAAAGTAAACTTATCTTCGGAAAGAACTTCGTTCCGTTCAATTTTGGCGGTGGTAACCAGGACCTCGGCGAACTTATTAATCCGCAGCCGTACCTGGCCTTTTTCCACGAAAACTTTATCTTTATAAAGCGAGGCTAAAACCGTAAACAAGCCCCGCGGCTCTTTTTGCGACAGGGACTCAATAATGATATCAAGAGAATCGTTGTAGTCGGTTTTCAGAGAGGAAGCCAGCACTTCGACCTGGTAGTATTGCGGGTCAAGCTGGTAATTATCGTAAATTCGTTCCACTACTGCCTGATTGATATCCGAAACCCGAACGGCTGAAGCGGTCGCCGCCAGCAGTAATACGCCTGTTATTATCGATAATAACTTCATTACTTTATCTCTTCAGATTGTTGGCGATACCGGCCATATCATCGGCCGTCTGAATAGCTTTTGAATTCATCTCGTAAGCCCTCTGGGCGACTATCATATTAACCATCTCATCGACCACCGTTACGTTGGACATTTCCAGGTAACCCTGGTCGATAGTTCCCAGGCCGTTCTGGCCGGGAGTATCCGTCAGGGGGTTGCCGCTGGCGCTGGTGGGCACGAACAGGTTACGGCCGATGGCCAGCAAACCGGCCGGATTGATAAAGCGCGCCAGTTCAATCTGGCCGACCTCGGTAGATTCCTGCTGACCGAACTGCATGACTTCAATCGTGCCGTCAACCCCGATGGATACCGAGGTGGTATCCTCGGGAATGGTTACTTCCGGTAACAGGTAGAACCCGTCGGAAGTCACTATGCGACCGTCGGCGGATAGTTTGAAAGTACCATCACGAGTATAAGCGGTGGTGCCGTCCGGTTGTTGCACCTGGAAGAAACCATCACCGGAAATGGCCATATCCATGGCATTGCCGGTCAATTGCAAATCGCCGGTGGTGTACTGGCGGGGGCTGGAAGCCGGCCGTACCCCGTACCCTATTGATAAACCGGTGGGGACTTCCGTACCGATAGCCGAGGCCGTACCGGCCTTGCGAAGGTTCTGATACAGAACATCCTGGAACTCAATCTTGCTGCGCTTGAAACCGGTAGTGTTGACGTTGGCGAGGTTGTTGGCGATATTATCGACATTCATCTGCTGGGCAACCATCCCGGTAGCCGCTGTTCGCATGGCTTTAATCATTTTATCTGCTCCTGTTCTTTAAATTCTTATCTCTGTTTATCTGCCGCCCACCCGGTTAAAAAGATTGTCCAGCGAGGCGTCCTGAGACTGGATAGCTTTGGCGTTAGCTTCATAATCCCGGTAGGAAATAATCATCTCCACCATTTCCCGGACAATATCCACGTTGGAGGTTTCCAAATAACCCTGGGCGATTGTCGGCTGCGTCGCCGCGACAATTTCCACACCTTCGGGAACGGCAAACAACGACCGGCCGACTTTTTCCAACCGCTCAACATCAGCCACCGACATAGGTACAATCCGACCCACCGAAAGACCATTGACTTCGACCTCCCCGTTTTTGCCAATATTTACCGTACCGTTTCCGACCTGGATTGGGCCCCCCTCACTGGTTAAAAGCAATCCCCCCGGGTAACTCAGGTAACCTTCACTGTTAACCAAAAACGTTCCGGAGCGAGTCAGGTAAGTCTTTCCTTCCTCGTCCTGAAGCCTGAAAAAACCGTCGCCTTCAATAGCCAAATCCAGGGGATTTCCGGTCTGGTCAAAAACACCCGGACGAAAATCGATATATTCCTCGTCCACCAGCGGGGTCTGCCAGTCTGATTTTTTAGGGGCGAGTTTACGTTCTGCCCGTGAAAGTTCCCGTACAAACAAATCATCTTTTTTAAATCCCGAGGTCGAGGAATTGGACAGATTATTTGCAATGATTTCCTGCTTTTTTAGACCGGGAATCATCCCGGAAGCTGATGTATAAAGGCCTTTTATCATATATACCTCCGCTTTCAGTATAGCAGGGGGCATGCCAAACTACTTATCACCACGATATCTTATTGTTTTATAATGAGTTATCGGAATAGCGTGAAGCCGGTTGTGAGGTTGGGGATGGTTATCAGGGGAAGTTATTTCTTAGCGGGAGTGAAATATTTTCAGGAAGTTGTGGTCTTTTTTGTTTCAGCCACCAGATATTTTGCCCGGGTTTTATCGATTAGTCGGTTCATGGCTTCATGAAAACGGTTTTCGTTGTAATATTCGTTATTAGATTTCTGGTATAAAGGACAGTCGGTTTTATAACCGTAACATTTTAACTCATCAGCCATGTAACAGCTGAATATATAAGAACATCGAACTATTTTTTTTAACTGTTTGTTATCTCCCATGACTGAATAATCGGCAACTTGACCAAATAATCCATACCCGACCGAAACAGCATCATTCTTTTGAAGAACTTAACTTTATTTAGGAATTTTTATGCACACCTTTAAAAATAACTGTTGCTAAAGCGGGTAAGATTCTTTATCTTAAGTATTAAGATAACTTGCATTTATTCATAGACTTACATAACTACGAAAGCTCGCTGATGGCAAAATTGCCAATTATTTTATAATACTCAGTTATAAGCATAAGATTTGCTTTTGTAAGACTCAAACAAGGAAAATAACTATGAAAAATCTTAAAATCGTATTTATAATTCTGGCACTTTTGATATTAGCAGCCGTTACCGGTAAAACTCAAACCGGCATCGACCCCGGTCACCCGGATACCGTGTTTGTTGATTCGGTGACTGCCTTTACCAGCGGGATGGGAATTGTCCCGGTCAGTTTTTACAATGACGAATTACTACAGGCAATTGAAATTACTCTGATTCAGAATTCTCCCGATGTCACGATTGACTCCTTCTCCTTTGCCGGCGGTCGCCTTACTGAGTTGGAATATAAGGGTTATAGTATATACTCTGATAATGACATTATCGTTATATATGCTCAGACCATTCAGAATCTTATCCCCAAAGGTAATGGTTTAGCAGGAAATCTTTATTTATCCTTCGAATCGGGTATATCTCCGCAACTTGTTACCATTGACACAACCACTTTAATAATCTCGCTAATAGAACACACTACGAACTTTATAGATTCTTTACCTTTGTCGTTACCCTTTGTCCCCCAGTACGTCAAAGGTTATGTCGATATCCAGGAAAGCCCTGCGACTATGGATTCCATCTGGGTGGAAAACCTCACCACTAATCCGGGGAAGCAGATTGCGGTCGACGTATCCCTTTACAATGAACGCAATACCATGAACCTTTCCGTAGCCCTCGACTACGGCAATGATTCGCTGTTACATCTGGACAGCATATCTTTCACCGGTACCCGCGGGAATATCGCCAACAAAAACATTCAAACCAGCCGTACCAATCATATGCTCTGGGTCCTGCTTGAATACGGTGAAGCCACCCCCCTGGCACCGGGAAGCGGGGCTTTATTCACCATGCATTTTACTCTCGATTCCCTGCTCAAAGATACGAACCTGATAATTGACAGCACCACCTACTATACTCCCGGAAATAATACTTTCCTGATCCTTACCGCAGCTGACGGCAACCAGAAAATAACCCCCATCTTCAATTACGGTGAAATAAATGTTGATATAATCACGGCTGTTGAGGACATCACCGGGGAAGGTTTATTGCCGGAGAGCTATGCTCTATCGCAGAATTACCCCAACCCCTTTAATCCCAGTACGCAGATAGAATTTTCTCTGCCGACTGCGGGTTATGTCAAGCTGGAAGTGTTCAACGTTCTCGGGCAGAGTGTCCGCAGGCTGGTTGACCAGTACCTTTCCGCCGGCGTGCACCGGGTGACTTTTGACAGCCGTTCGGACAGTTACCAGCCCCTGGCTTCGGGTGTTTATCTTTACCGGTTAAGTTGCGATGATTTCACGGAAAGCCGCAAGATGATACTTTTGAAATAATATTCCAGTACAAATAAAAAAAAGCCTCCTGAAAAGGAGGCTTTTTTTATTTATACAAATTACTTTCGGTGCTTGTAGCAATAATTGTTGGTTGCGATTTCATCGAGTTCTTTTTTTTCGCTCTTTTCGACGCGTTCGTTATATTTTATCTGCTGTCTCTCTTTCAACTTTTCGTAAATTTTTTTCTCCCGGGAGGCTTTGACCAGAGCCTGTCTTTTCCCTTCGGCGGTGCGTTGCAGGCCCCTTAACAATTCATTACCGGCCATGGTTTCTTTCTTGAGTTTGAGCAGATAACGGGTGTAAAGCAACATGTCCACGACCGAGATGGCACCCTGCAGAGAATGGCGCTGTCTTTCGAGATTATCCTGCCGGCGGCGGTCGATTTTATTCAGAAGTTCCTTCTGTTCGTACGTTTTTCTCAGGGCTTCGGCGTGTTCCCGCTGTTTTTCTTTTTCTATCTGTGTCTTTACCTTAAGAAGCGTTTCCAGACGGTATTTGAATTTTTTCATGATTCGTCGCCTCAGTCATCGATAATTTCTTTCAACCGGGCAATACTTTGTTCGTGAACGGCTTTTTCATAAATCCCCTGGCGGAAAAATTCGTTGATGACGTCTATCTTTGAAATCGCTCGGTCGATTTTCGGGTTGGAGCCCTTGACGTAAGCCCCGATATTTATCAAGTCCTCGGATTCCCGGTATATGGCTACCAGTTCCCGGACCTTGGCGGCCAGGCGCAGTTCTTCCTCAGTGCAAACATCGGGCATCAGGCGGCTGATGGAATCAAGGAAATCCACCGCGGGGTACTGGTTGAGGGAAGCCAGGCGTCGTGACAGGCTGACATGTCCGTCGAGAATCGACCGCACCGCATCCGAGATCGGTTCGTTCAAGTCATCACCTTCGACCAGTACGGTATAGAAGCCGGTCATGGTGCCGGTTTCGGAATTGCCGGCGCGTTCGAGAAGTTTTGGTAAAAAGGCAAAAACGGAGGGCGTGTATCCTTTCGTGGCCGGCGGTTCACCCACCGCCAGGCCGATTTCCCGAAGAGCCATGGCGATACGGGTAATGGAATCCATCATCAGCATAACATTCATTCCCTGGTCGCGGAAGTGCTCGGCGATGGTTGTCGCCACCAGGGCACCCTTGACTCGAATTAAAGCCGGCTGGTCGGAACTGACCGCCACCACCACCGAACGTTTCAAACCCTCCGGGCCGATATCCCGCTCAACAAATTCGCGAACCTCCCGCCCCCGTTCACCGACCAGGGCAATAACATTGACATCCGCCGAAGAACCGCGGGCCATCATGCCCAGAAGTACGGACTTGCCCACCCCCGAACCGGCAAAAACGCCCATGCGTTGTCCCTGCCCCACCGTCGTCATAATATCGAAGACTTTAATACCGGTACGTAACGGTTTCGTTATCCGCCGACGTTTCAAAACATGAATAGACCGGCCGTTGATGGGTCGGGTAACGGTGCTCGTTATCGGGCCTTTGTTATCGATGGGCTGTCCCAAGCCGCCCAGGACCCGGCCGATAAGTTCTTTTCCAACGGGTACTCGAAGTTGTTCGGAAGTCGAGGTGACAATTGCCCCCGGGGTGATGCCGTCGATAGGGCCAAGAGGCATCAGCAATATCTTATTATCCCTGAACCCCACCACTTCGGCTTTTATTTTTCCCCCGTCGTCATGGTTTTCGATATTACACAGGCGCCCGATAGACACTGTCGGCCCGGCGGATTCCACCACCAGACCGACCACCTGGGTTACCTTTCCATAATGTTTGACGGTTTTCGCCCGGTCGATGCGTTCAGCGTACATATCATAAGAAACCAGACTCAATTTTCATCCCCACCCGTTTGCATGACTTCGTTGATCACGTCAAACTGAGACTCCAGACGGGCATCAATATCCCCTCCCGGAGTTTCGATAAAACAGCCGCCGTAACGAACCCGGGGGTCGGCTTCGAAAGTAAGTTCTTTAATGGCGGCATTATTCGACAGGAAGCGGTTAATATTCTGTTCGACTATCGGCAGATGGGCCGGATTGACTTTTATTTTTAATTTCGAACGGTCAACAAGCTGGTCGATTATCCGGGCAATCATTTCCACGGTAGCTTCCCGGTCAATTTCAACGGCATCAAAGGTAACCTTGCGGCTTATTTTAACAACCAGGTCCAATATTTTTTGTTTGGCTTCTTCAAGAAGCTGGGTTCTTTGCATGACAGCGTCTTTTATAGCGTTATCAAACCGGGTAAGTACCCGGCGGGCTTCCTCTAAACCCTTATTATAGCCGGCGTCGTGGCCGTTTTTGAACCCCTGCTTGCAGGCTTCTTCGAGGCCTTTATGATATTCCGCTTCGATTTTATTGATTTCCTTGATGGAAATAAGCTTGGCGCCATCAGGTGATGTCATCACTGCGACCAGGGGAAAGAGGGAACCGAGTTTTTTCTCGGCCTCGGCCTCAGCGGATAAATCCAGCTGACGTTCACCGATAAAAACCGACGGTCCAACAAAAGCTTTGGTGATTATTTTAGACAATTATTTCCTCTTTACCGCCGCGTCCGGCAATAATAATCTGGCCTTCTTCTTCGAGCCGGCGGATAACTTCCACCACCCGTCCCTGAGCCGCCTCAACATCCGAAAGCCGGGTCGGTCCCATGAATTCCATCTCTTCCTTGATCAGAACCGCCACCCGCTCCGATACATTCTTATATATTTTCTTTTTCACTTCATCGGTGGTGGCTTTAAGAGCCAGAGACAGGTCTTTAGTTTCCACTTCCTTGAGCAGACGCTGGATCGACCGGTCATCCAGAAGGATAATATCGTCAAAGACAAACATCATATTCTTGACCTCGGCGGCCAGGTCGGCATCCTCGGCTTCAAGCGATTGTAAAATATTCTTCTCCGCCGTCGATTCCACCAGGTTCAGGATTTCAGCGATAGCCTTGGCGCCGCCCGAGGTAGACAGGTCACGACCTGAGGATGATTCGAAATGACCTTCAAGGGTAGACTCGATTTCCTTGAGAATCTCCGGAGATATCTTTTCCATAGTGGCAATTCTCAGGGAAACTTCGGCCTGTAATTCCGGAGAAAGTTCGGAAATAATCGCGGCCGCCTGCTGAACGGATAACTGGGTCAGAACGAGGGCGATTGTCTGGGGATGCTCGTTCTGGAAGAAACTGCTGAGTTGCTTGGGGTCGATATCTTTTAAAAGAGTAAAACCCTTGGCCTGGATGGTTGATTCGAGACGATTCAATATTTCCCGGGCTCTTTTGGCACCAACCGCCTTTTCGAGAATCTGGGCGGCGTAGTCGACACCACCCTGGGAAATATACTGTCGCGCCATGAAAATCTGGTGGCATTCCTCAATTACTTTCTCTTCGATTTCCGGAGGGACATCGCGAAGGTTGGCGATTTCAATCGTAATCTTTTCCAGGTCCTGTTCGTTCATGCCTTTGAGTACCAACCCGGACACTTCCGGTCCGAAAGAAACTAAAGCCACGGCGGCTTTTTGCTGGGGGGTCATCGATTCGTATTTCATAATCCGTTACTCTACCATCAGGGTTTTAATGACTTTGGCAATTTCATCCGGCCGTTCTTTGGCGGTTTCCTGCATCTGGTCGATCAAACGGGGTTTTCGCATCTCCGGTTCAATGGGCTTGACCGGTTCTTCCTTGATAACCGGCATCGGCTGCATAACAGGTTTCGGCGGAAGAGGAGGAGGCATCAAACGTTTCAGGGCGCCAAAAAGATTCTTCGATTTCTTCTTCAAGTATAAAAGAAGGAATATAAACACCAGGACATAACCGAACTTTTTGGCAATATCCATATAAAATTCCCGCTGGTACATGGAATCGAGCATATCGCGGTCCATCTGTAAATCCTCGCGGTCAAACGACAGGTTGACCATCTCGATCTGGTCATTGCGCTGCTGGTCAAAACCAACCGCATTTTTGACAATGGCGGCCAGACGGTCCAGTTCTTCCTGTGACCGGGGCTGGTAAATTTTTTCCGTTTCCCCGGCATCATTCACGACCGTATTATAATTACCGTCCACCATGACGGCAATCGATAAGCGGTCGATAGAGCCGATTTCATTTATCATGTGCTCAATGGTTTTATTCAATTCATAATTGGTGATGGTGGTTTCGGAGTTGTTCTCTTCCCCGCTTTCATTGGTTTCCTCGCTTTTCTCCGATGAAGAAGCGGTGGTTTTAGTACGCTCTTCACTGCGGACCGAGGGCGAGTTAGGGTCATAGGTCTCGGAGGTCCTTTCCAGTTGCTGAAAATTCAAGTCGGCGGTGACCCGGACAATCGATTTCCCCACCCCCAGAACATTATTGAGCATCGACTGGGCTTTATCCTCGAGGTAATTTTCGACTTCCTTGCGAACTTCCAGCTGCGAGCTCGAAAGACCGGCGCCGACATCGGGACGCAGCGGCGACGAAAGCAGGTTACCGTCGTAATCAATGATAGAAATATTTTCTGGCCGCAAACCCTCCACCGAAGAAGCCACCAGGTGCGAGATGCCGTTTAACTGGCGCTTGTTAAGACTGTTCTTCCCGGAGAGTTTCAACAGTACCGAAGCCGTAGCTTCTTTCTGGTCATTTTTAAACAACCGTTCCTTGGGCATGACAATATGCACCCGCGCCGCCTGGACCTCGTTCAATTGCATGATAGTGCGGGTTAATTCACCTTCCAGCGCCCGGCGGAAATTGAGATTCTGAAGGAAATCGGTCATACCCAGGTTATTTTTATCGAATATGGAATAACCCATATTGGCCGCCCGGGGCAAACCCTCGGCCGCCAGAGAAATACGGACCTTGTAAACATCGCTGGATGGTACCTCGATAGTCGTGCCGTTATCTTTCAACTGGTAAGGGATCTTATTATCATTAAGATAAGCGGTCACCTCACCCGCTTCACTTTCTTCAAGGTTGGAATATAGACGAGAATAACTGACGCTGTTGAGCCAACCCACGACAATAATCCCGCCGACAATTGTTCCGGCAACAACACCAAAAAGCATCATGACCTGACTCGGGGTCATTCTGCTTATGAAACCCCCCATGTTTTTAAAAAAAGCTTTTAGGTTCTCCATCATAAATCCAATTTATTTTATGTTCAGCCTTCCATGGCCAGGAATAAAATTATCAGAAACTATTTGACATTCCTTTATATAGGCATTTTTATCAAATCATTGTATGCACTGAGAAGCCGGTTACGAATTTCAAGCAGCAAATCCATCGACAGCCCGGCTTCCTCGGCTTTAATCATGACATCATGAAGCTCCACCGGCTCACCCGCCAGAAGAGCATTTTGCATCCGGGCGGCATCATTTTGTGTATCATTTACCGAATTGATAAAATTAGATAACAAATCAGAGAAGTTACTGCCTGCGGCCGGATTTTGTTTAAGTCCGCCGGCTTTGCCCGTCCCGACCGGTTCAATTAGCCCCGGAACCAGACGATTAACCTGAGTAATATTTGCTGACATATCAAACCTTGATATCGATTATTCGACCGAGCACGTTTTCCCTGGCGCCGGTATCACTTTCCGCCTGCCCGACCGCCGCGAACCGGTTATTGTCCCTGAACCGACTGAACAGAACCTCCAGCGCCTGTTTTTCCTCGATGGATAACAGGTCGGCATAACTACCCGATGGCGCCTTGATCGCCAGGCGCGAGCTTTGGGCTTCAGTTGCCTTCGCAAGATTTGCCGGAGTCGGCAAAGAGGCGGCATCAGGTTCCTTCCGGTCTGCCGTCTTACTCTGATGGTTCAAATTCTGATAGGCATTAATTCCTATGGTATTGATTTTCATTCTTTAAATCCTCATTATATATCCAGAGCATCTTTAGCCATGTTTTTTGCCGCCGCAATAGCAACCGTATTGGCTTCATAAGCACGGGTAGCGGCCATCATATCCACCATTTCATTGATTATTTCAATATCCGGCATCTTAACGTATCCTTCCTCATCCGCCTTCGGGTTGGTCGGGTCATAAACCAGTTTAAAACCTGATTCGGGATCCTGGATTTGTTTCATCTTAACCGCCGACGCCTGTACTTCTTCGCTTAAGACAGTTTTTCTACCGAGCCGGTGTCGCGGATTGGTGCGGACCATGTGAGTATCCGTCTGCTTGAGGATGGTTTTGAAATCGCTGACTTTTTCTTCCTGAACCATTACCCTTTGGCGCCGATACGGCCCACCTTCGGTTGTTTCCGTAGTTTCGGCATTGGCAATGTTTTCAGCCACCACATTCATTTTGGCTCGTTGCACCGAAAGACCCCGGGAAGAAATCTCGATTGCTTTCAAAATACCTGACATTACCTGTTCCCTTATTTACTGGTAATAGCTTTTCGTAAGGCGTCAAACTTTCTCTGAAGGAGCCTAGCGCTGATAGTATAATTCAACTCATTCTGAGCCAGGTGCGCTATTTCCTTATCAATATCGACTGAATTCATATCCCCGCCGCTGGCTTTTGTCTGGCTGATTTTCGGCACCCGGTCTTTATGAGCACCCAACGGCATATGTTTGCCATCGGTAACCATACCTTCCAGATGTTCACTCTGGGAGGTAGCCCGGGCAAACTCTTTCTGAAAATCAATTTCCTGCGACCGGTAGCCGGGTGTGGATGCATTGGCCACATTGCTGCTGACTAATCGATGACGCAAAGACGCCAGGTCCAGATATTTTTTGTACCGGGAAATCCCGATACCCTCGAACATGAATTGAGTCAGTTTATTATCCATATTTTTACGTCACTTACATTTTTTCAGGTAAACTATAAGCAAGGTTAATGCCAGGATTAACACCCTGACATATATCTCATTGCACCGCACATAATTACGATGCGGCTCTAAGCTTTCTGAAACGTTCCGTCTTAGTTTTTTAAAGGAAAGATTTTCCTGATGGGCGGAAAGAAATTACTCTTTATTGGCCAGATTATAATATAATTGCGAGGTGGGCTCCTTAAGGGTCAGCTCCATAGTCAGGATAACGATATCCACCCGTCGATTACGAGCCCTGTTTTCAATTGAGTTATTAGGTACCACCGGCCGGTATTCACCATAACCCAGGGCTGATATTTTGTCCGGAGCAACAGCATGATTATTGGTAAAGTACCGCACGACCTCGGTTGCCCGGGCCGATGACAGCTCCCAGTTGGAAGGATAGACCGGCGTATTAATGGGCCGGTCATCGGTGTGACCTTCGACCCTTATGTGGTTGGGCAACAGTGCGATAGTCTGAGAAATCTGATCGAGAATTTCCATGGCTTTTGTTTGCAATTGAGCTGAGCCTTCATTGAAAAGCGCCGATTCCATAATATGCACCACCAGCCCGCGTTCAGTCAGTTCCGTTTCAATCACATCTCTTTTGCCCAGAGCCTTAAATCTCTCTTCAACATATTTTTGAATCATACTGAGATTACCGATATTTAAAAGACCGTGCCCGGTTTTGGTATTGTCGTTTTCCTTGCTTCTGAGGACACTGTCGCCGCCCTTCAGAGCACCTTTCAGAGCTTCGGTAACCTTCCCGAACCGCTTGGCATCAAGTTGCGACATGGAATACATGACCACGAAAAAAGCCAAAAGGAGGGTAATCAAATCGGCATAAGTCAGAAGCCAGCGCCCCAGGTCTTCATCATCCTCAAATTTTCTGCGCGAACGTCGCATGGGTTCAGTCCTTGTGACGACGATGATGCGGCGCAACGAAAGAAAGCAGACGGGTTCGAATATTACGCGGGTTTTCGCCTGATTGAATGGCTACCATGCCCTCCATGATTAATTCCAGGTAAGCCATTTCTTCTTCATGGCGCATCCGCAGTTTGTCCGATACGGGCAGGAAAAAAAGGTTGGCCAGACCCACTCCCCACAGGGTGGCAATAAACGCCGCTGCTATAGCCGAGGCCATTTTCGAAGCATCGGACGTACTCCCCAGTGTATGCACCAGGCCCAGTACGGTCCCGAGAATACCCAGGGTAGGCGCAAAACCACCGGCTTTCTGGAAAAACACGATGCCCCTTTTGTGGCGTTCTTCAATATAGGCTATTTCAGTTTCCAGGATTTCACGAAGAACGGTAATCTCGGTTCCGTCGATTACCAGTTGCATGGCTTTTCTGAAAAACGGGTCATGAATATCTTTCAACTCGGGTTCCAGACCGAGAATACCTTCACGCCGGGCTTTTTCAGCGAGGTGGACAATGGCTTCAATGAGGTCACTGGAAGAATGACTCTGACCGAAAAAAGCCACTTTCAAATACACCGGGACCTGTTGAACGGTTCTCATCGAAGTTGTCACGATGGTGGCACCGAGCGTTCCGCCGATTACAATCAGCAACGGGGCGGTCAAAAAGATTGCTTCAAGACTGCCGCCTTCGAGATTGAAACCGCCCACGACGGCACCAAACGCCAGCGCCAGGCCGATTATTGTCGCAAAATCCATAAGCCGGTTTTTTCACCAGTTATAACGTGGCTGTTTGAAAATTAAACAAAAATTAATATTCTTTTCTTAATAATATCGGCAAAAGCAGATTATTTTAAAGGCAGAAAACTACCCGCCGCCTTTAATAAGTTCCAAAGAGGTATCAGGAGTTTTATTTTATTCTTTTATCTGGTATTCGTACAATTTGTTCCTGATTGTCCGGGTAGAAATACCCAGAGCCTCGGCCGCCCTGGTTTTATTGCCGTTGAATTTTTCCAGGGTTTTTAAAATCAGGTATTTATTGCCTTCCTCAAGTTTCATGGGCACCTGCAAACCGGCCAGGGACTCGCCGATTTGACCGATAGCCAGCTCGGCCGGAAAATCATCCTCATCGAGGTAGTCTTTTTGAGTGGTAACAACTGCCCGTTCCACCAGGTTTTCCAGTTCCCGAACATTACCGGGCCAATTGTATTTCATGAAAAGTTTCAGGGTCGAAGGGTCTATACCTTTGACCGATTTGAGGTTTTCTTCATTGTACTTTTCGATAAAGTGTTGCACCAGGACGGGGATATCTTCCTTGCGGTCATTCAGGGGCGGCAGATAAACAGGGATGACATTCAGGCGGTAAAAAAGGTCTTCGCGGAATTTACCTACGGCAATATACTCTTTCAAATTACGGTTGGAGGTCGCGATAATCCGGACATCGACCGTAATCGTGGTACTGGAACCGACTCGTTCAAACTCCCGTTCCTGAATTACCCGAAGTAGTTTGGACTGGAGATTCAGGGGCATTTCGGAGATTTCATCAAGGAGCAGGGTGCCGCCATCAGCCAGTTCAAAGCGTCCCCGATTGGTTTTTTTGGCGTCGGTAAAAGCACCTTTTTCGTAACCGAAAAGTTCGGCTTCGACCAAGTTTTCCGGCAAGGCGGCACAGTTAAGCTTGATAAAGGGGTTGTCCCGACGGTGGGAAGTGAAATGGATTGCCCGCGCCACCAGCTCCTTGCCGGTTCCCGAAGCCCCGGTTATCATAACCGTGGAACGGGCGTCGGCAACGGTTTGAATCTGGTCGAAAATCTCTCTCATCATCTTGGACTTGCCGATAATATTTTGAAACTTGCAGGCCAGGTCCTTTTTGAGAATTTCATTTTCGGTTTTAATCTGCAGTTTATCGGCGATGCGGCTCAGGACATGTTCAAGGTGGTCAGGGGAAACCGGTTTTTGCAGAAAATCATAAGCCTGGTTCTTAACCGCTTTAACGGCGTTCTCGATTGTCCCGTAGGCGGTCATAATAACCACCTCAACTTCGGGATTAAGCTCCTTTATTCTCTGTAAAAGGACAATGCCGTCCATCTCCTTCATTCTGAAGTCGGTCAGGACGATGTCGAAGGTTCTCCTGTTGAATTTCTCAAGGGCTTCTTCACCCGAATAAACCGAGACGCACTCATAACCGGCTCGCGTCACGGTTTCGGTAATAAAAGCATTGACCAGGCGGTCATCATCAACCACCAGAACCGAATATTTCATTCCATACACTCCATGTTTTTACTGTCGATTTTGGCAGGCAAAAGAAGGGTAAAACGCGCTCCCCGGGGCGTTTTATTATCAGCCATGATTTCCCCGCTGTGAGCCTTGATGACCTTCCAGGCCATCGCCAGTCCCAGACCGCTGCCACCCTCTTTCGTCGTAAAAAACGGGGTGAATATGCGCTCCAGCACATCTTCACTGATTCCCGGGCCATTATCTGAAATGATAGTTTCCATGATTGTTTCATCCGGTCCCAGAACCACGCGCTCGGCATAAAGTTTGCTCGCCACATGACGTTGAAGCTTGCGGTAAGTTACCTTTATTTCCCCGGCTCCATTACAGGCTTCGATGGCGTTGGTAAAAATATTATACAGCATCTGCCGGTACAGCATCGGGTCGAGAACGACCACCAGGTTCGGGGTTACCGAAGTAAGCGGGGTATGGATGATTAATTTATTGTTTCTGGCAGATACCGGATTGTCGAACTTGTATTGTTCGACTGTCTGCCGGATGAACGAGCCATAATCCACGGCTTCCCTGTTAATTTCCTCGTAACGGGTATAATTCAGAAGCGAAGTAACGGTATGATTGAGGTTTTCCACCCCACGGATGATTTTACTGACCATTTTCTGACGGGGGTCGTCGGTCTCCATATCTCTTTTGAGTAAAGCGGCGAACCCACCGATCGCCGCCAGCGGGTTTCTGACTTCATGAGCGATGGTAGCCGCCATCTCTCCCAGAGCAGCAAGAGTATTAAGGCGGGCAATTTCCTGCTCCATCTTCTTCATCTTGGTCAGGTCATGAAATACCTCTACAGCCCCATTTGGCCGGCCATCCCGGTCGCGCAGAATAGCCGTCGACACCGACACACAAAGGCGAGTATTGTCCGGCAGGATAATTTCTTTTTCCACGGCATTTAACTCCCGGCCGGTCTCCACGGCCCGGGAAGCATTGGCTTCAACCAGGTTGCCTGGCGGAATAACATCCCGGTAAAGTTTACCCAGCGGTTCGACTGCCGCAATCCCCAGCATCATCGAAGCGGCGGGATTAAAATGGGTAATCCGCCCGTCTCCGTCAACGGCGATAACCCCGATTGCAATGGAATTAAGGATACTGTTTAAAAATTCGGTCGCGGCCAGGTTAAGGCCGGTTACTTCCATAAGTTTCCGGTTGGTTTCCACCAGCTTATCGTTCTGGGCGGTAAACTCCTCTTTAAGTTTGATATATTGCCGCTGCAGATTATTTATTATGCGATTGAAAGAGGCATAGGATTCGGTAAATCTGGAGACATCGTCCAATAAATCGGGACTCTCGGTTATGAAATCGTGGTTCTTTTCCGGCATACGAAATCCATTTCGTTTAGAAAGAACAAATAACCGTATGGAACTTCTATTTCAACAAAAACTTTAACTAAAAATAGCTCAGCATTTCCTGGGCGATCCGGTCAATGGGGGCGACATGGTCAGCCAGATTGGCTTCGACAACTGCCCGGGGCATCCCGTATACCACGCAGGAATCCTCGTTTTGAGCGATAACCACCCCGCCCTGTCCCTTTAAATTGGTAATTCCCACCAGGCCGTTGGAACCCATCCCGGTCAGAATTACCCCCATGGTGGCACGACCGTAAGCCTCCGCTACTGAGTTCATCAGGACATCGACACAGGGGTGATATAAAGATTCTTCCGGATATGTTGTCACCACTACCTGGGGTTTAACACCTTTTTTTTTAACCAGCAAGTGTTTACCGCCGGGGGCGATGAGAACCAGCCCCGGTTCCAGCGTCTGGCCGTTTTCCGCCTCCTGTACCGTGACCTGGGAAAGGCTGTCCAGCCTTTCGGCGAGGGATTTGGTAAAAGTCGGCGGCATATGCTGCGCGATGACAACACCCACCGGCAGGTTACGGGGAAGTCTGGGGATGACACTCTGAAGTGCTGGCGGCCCTCCGGTTGAAGACCCGATGGCAATGATATTTACATTATGACTGCGTTTATTAAGTATCGGTGGGGGTACAGAACTGACCGGTTTAATTACGGAACCGGTTTCCTTTCGGGGCAAACGGTCCTGTTTAAGACTTTCAAACTGCCGTTGCCGATACCGCGACATCAAAAGATGCTTACGCCGAACAATATCCTTTATCTTGGTCAAGAGCTCATCCTTGATTTTAACTATATCAAGGCTGACGTAAGACATCTGTTTGGGGATGAAATCGACGGCTCCCATATCGAGCGCATCGAGAGTGGCACGGGCGCCTTCGGTGGTAATCGATGAAACCATCATCACCGGCACGGGATTTTTCTGCATTATTTCCCGTAGCGCCGTCAGGCCGTCCATCCGGGGCATTTCGATATCCATGGTGACCAGGTCGGGTTTCAAAAGCTGGACTTTTTCCACCCCCTCGGCACCATCGCGGGCTGTCCCGATAACTTTAATCTGGGGGTCGGATTCCAGCATCATCGTGATGGCTTTACGCATGAACGCTGAATCGTCCACCACCAGGATAGTTATTTTTTTATCTTCCGAAACAGGCATGACGGGAATGATCTCATCCTATTCTTTTAGCCAGTTTAAACAAACCCACCAAGTCGACAATTAATCTTATCCGGCCGTCTCCCATGATCGTCGCTCCGGCCACGCCCTCGGTTGTACCGAGAAATTGCCCCAGTGATTTGATTACTACTTCCTCCTGACCGAGGAATTTATCAATATTGATGCCCAGTTTTTTATCGGCCAGGCCTACCACAATAATATATGGTTTTTCACACATGCTGAAACCACTGGTCCGGGAATAAATGATATCCATATTAATAAGAGGGATAATTTCGTCCCGGAGTTTAAAAACCGGTTTCTGGTTGACATAATAAACCTGGGTTTGAGAGGTTTTAATGGTTTCAAATACCGAAGAAAGCGGCAGGACAAAAATCTCCCTATTGGATTCAACCAGTAATCCCTGGATTATAGCCAGAGTCAGCGGCAATTTAATGACAATGGTCGTGCCTACACCCTTTCGGGAATCAAGCTCAATAAGACCGTTGAGTTTCTCAATATTGGTACGGACGACATCCATCCCCACCCCGCGACCGGAAACGTCGGTAACTTTCTTGGCGGTGGAAAAGCCGGCTTCGAAAATGAACCGGAAGACTTCACGGTCGGTCATGGCGTCAACTTCGGCTTGACCGGCCAGACCTTTTTCGACGGCTTTTCGACGAATCGCCTCCACATCCAGCCCCCGGCCATCATCTTCGATTTTGATGATAATATTGGAACCCTGTTGCCCCGCTGTCAGCACGATATTGCCTTTCTCGGGCTTACCGGCGGCTTTTCGCTCTTCCGGAGTTTCTATCCCATGGTCACAGGAGTTACGGATTACATGCACGAGCGGGTCACCGATTTCCTCGATAACCGATTTATCCAGCTCGGTTTCCTCGCCGCAGGTTTTTAACTCAATCTGCTTGCCGGCATCACGGGCCAGGTCGCGTACCATCCTCGGAAACTTCTTGAAAACTTTGCCGATCGGCTGCATACGCATTTTCATCACGGCCAGCTGAAGTTCGGTGGTAATGAAATTAACCGAGGCCGTTACCTGATTTATCTGTTCCAGGTGATTGAGGTTTTCCTGTTCCTTGTTGAGCTGGTTGACGATTTGAACCAGAGTATTGCGGCCCAGAACCAGTTCGCCCATCAGGTTGATCATGGCATCCAGGCGCGCTACATCAACCCGGATAGTCTGCTCGACCGCTTTTTTATCAGCCGTACAAACCGCACTTTTCTGGGAAACGACGCTCTCAACCGGTGAATCCGGAGAAACCGATGCATCGGATAATCCACCGTCAGGCTTTTCATTATTCATAGCAGATCCCGGCGATTGAAACTGATTTTCCTCCCCGTCATCGTCAATTTCATAATCTTGAGGATTCTTCAGAGCCTCCGTCAACCGTTGCAGGATATCCTCGAGGTCAACTTCTTCATTTTTATTTGCTCGGACGTTGTTTAGCAGCATTTTAAGGTAATCCAGTGATTTCAAAAGAATATCCATAATCCGGGGTGTCACCACGATTTCCGATTTCCGCAACTTGTTAAGAATATCTTCCATTTTATGAGTCAGGGTGGTGACCTGTTCCAAGCCGAGGAAACCCGAAGTTCCTTTGATAGTGTGCGCCGCCCTGAAAATCTCGTTCAGCAGTTCCAGGTCATCAGGCGCTTCTTCGAGCTTTACCAGGTTGTTATCCAGTGAAATAATCAGTTCATCCGCTTCCACCAGGAAATCATTGATAATTTCCTTCATGTCATCCAGAGCGAAATCATTTGCGGTCATAAGCCTGCCTTTTATTATGAATCGGTTTTTACCTTGTTGAAGAGAGAATCAACGTCTTTCTGTTCGGTTTTTTTCTCGTACAGGTCGGCATGCGGGTCATAAACCCTTCCTTTTTTCTGATGAGAAACGGCTCCGGCCAGATCCGACTCAGTGGCGGTACCGAAAACCTCTTGAATCTTAATCAGTTTGACTTCGATTTCTTCCAGCAGGGCCGCTGCATGGTTCATCTGCTGGGAGGTAATATCCTGGAACTGCAGGGCATTCATCAGGGTAAAGGCATCGTTGGCATTGAGGTTAACCTTGTCGATAATAATATCCAGCAGTCTGGTCATCTTCTCATTGTTTTCCGGGAATAATTTCCTGAGTTCTCTGAGCCCGGATATAACTTCATCCTCGCGGATACTCATCTTTTCAATCAAATCCAGCATGTGATTGGTAGCCGCTTCGGTTTGTTCGCTGATTTTATCCAGCTGGTTGGTGGCCACGGGAACCTTTTCCTTGGATTCCTGGAGAGGGTTTTTGAGCTGTTTGAAATTATCAATTATAGTATTGATGGACCTGGTCAGTTCCGTGATTTCTTTCTGGATTTTATTCTGCAATGTGTTTGTGTTAGACATATCCGACTCCTATCACTTAACTGGCCATAATCTGTTCGATTTTGGCTTTGAGGGTTTCAGGGGTAAAGGGTTTGACGATATAGTTGTTTACTCCGGCTTTCATCGCTTCCATGATATCCTCTTTGACCGAACGGGTAGTCACCATAAGTACCGGCAGGTTCTTAAATTCATCCATGGAACGAAGCGTAGTCACAAAAGTCAAACCGTCCATCTCCGGCATATTCCAGTCGGTGATAACGAAATTGAATTTATCGACTTTCAGTTTGGCCAAAGCGTCTTTGCCGTCCTGAGCCTCAACCACATCCTGGTACCCGGCTCGTTTAAGGGTATTGATAATAATCCGGCGCATTGTGGGACTATCATCAACTGCCAGAATTTTAAAATCGCCCACAATTCCTCCTTGCTCTATATGTTATTTTTTTTATTCCAGATATTTAGTCACTTCCTGCAGTAACAGGGAGGACTTGAAGGGCTTCACCAGGTAAGAATTAGCTCCAACCTGCAAACCCCGTTCCTGGTCGTCATCGCCATCCTCGGAAGACAAAATAATAATCGGAATATCCTTATGTTTGATATTTTGCCTTAGAATTTCAATCAGGCTGTAACCATCGAGATTGGGCATGTTAAGATCGGTGATGACCAGATCGACCTTGTCCGCTTCCGAAAGGTTGGATATTTTTTCGATAGCCTCCATCCCATCCGAAGCCGTCAGTATCTTAAAACCCTGATTCTTCAATGACAACGAGACGAACTTGACAACCGTTGGAGAATCATCAACTACCAAGATTGTTTGACTCATAAATTTATCCCGCTCTAAAATTTATATATTCTTACTTACCGACCGTCATCGGCTTAATCTTACTCAACAGGTCCATAGCCCGGCTGGCACCGCCGGCCGCCCCGGACTTATCCACCGTCACTCTTGTCCCCACCGTCCGTTCACCTACGGTTTCTATCTCAGCCGCTTCCTTGTGGTAAACCAGCGCATTTTTAAAATAGACCAGTTTAAACGCTTTCGAAAGGCCATGCAGGGTTTCCGAATGACCTATATAAAGATATCCCCCCCCGTTTAAAGTATTATAAAAGCCCCGGATTATCTGCTTTTTTACTTCATCGGAAAAGTAAATCATCACATTACGGAAAAAAATGACATCGATGTTATTTATCATGGCCATCCGGCGGGTTTCGTTAAGGTTCATATGAATGAACTTGACCAGAGCTTTTACTTCGGGATTAATCCGGTAAGTTTCACCCGCTTTGGTAAAATAACGAGCCAGGAGGTTGGGTTTGACGTTTCTCAGAGTTATGCCGGTATACTCACCCTGACGAGCCTTCTGCAATACATTCTCCGAAATATCATTGGCCAGGATTTCGATGTCCCAGCCGGACATGAGTGCTATTTTTTCCAGAAGAATAATGGCCAGTGTATAAGGTTCCTCCCCGCTGGAGCAGCCGGCTGACCACAGTTTAAGAGTTTTCGAGCCGCTTTTTTGGTTTTTTTCCTTGATTAAAAGAGGTAAAACTTCGTCTGAAAATGAAAGCAGTTGCGGTTCGTTCCTGAAAAAACTGGTTTCATTGGTCGTAACCAGGTTCATCAGTTGATTGAACTCTTTCAGGGAAACATCGTATTTGACATGATAGAAATAATCCCGGACACTTTTAATACCCAGGTCCGACATTCTTTTAATCAGCCGGTTTTTCACGAGGTACATTTTGTTTTCAGCGAAAAAAATACCGCTTTTTTCATGAATAAAATCACGTATCATCGTGAATTCCTCAAGAGACATTTGCACGTCATTATCCGCATCCATCAACATAAGCCACCTTTTATTTCTATGCCCGTTTCAGCGACTTACTTCTTTTTTATCTTTATCGCTGATTTTCGCTTCAACCAGTTTGAACAGCTGGTTGATATTAAACGGCTTGATGATATAATCAGCCACCTTGTTGCGGAGGGCTGAAACCGCCGTATCGACCGAGGGATAGCCGGTCATGAGGACAACCGGAATATCAGGATGTGACTGACTGAGCATGGAAGCGAGCGTCAAACCATCCATTTCCGGCATTTTGATGTCCGACAGGACCAGGTCTATTTTCCTGGAACGAACTATTTCGAGGGCTTTTTCGCCGTTTTCCGCAACCGATATTTCCCAACCCTGACTACTGAAGAAATCATACAACAGGTCACGAATCAACAATTCGTCATCGACCACCAGAATCGAAGGTTGTGTCATTATTTTTTTCCTCCTAAAACGGATAAAGCCATTTCCGCTGCTACGGCAATATCTTTGTTTTTCTCCTGTCGAAGCCGATTTAAAGTCGGCAGGGCTTCATCGGCACCCATGTGAGAAATTGCTTTTACAGCCGCTAACTTGACGATATCAAGGTCGCAATCCAGGTAGGGAATTATCAAACGGGCAAATTCCTTTAAGCCCATTTCCCCGATAGCATTAAGAGTATGGTATCGGACCCAGATATCCTCATCGTCCAGCAGGAACTTGATGTCTTCAACAGCTTCAGGTCCCCTCAGTGATAATAACGCCGAAACCGCGGCTTTCCGGACGGAACTGTTTTCATCATGTAAAGCCAGCATAAGAGGATGGAAATCTTTGACATGACCGATTTTATTCAGGGAATTGATCGCCGAGCGGCGGATACCTGGGTCGGAATGGTTAATAGCCTTAAGCAGGGGTTCGACGACATCTTCTTCGCCAATCCAGCCCAGGGCGGTAACGGCCAGTCGCTGCCGCTCGATGTCATCATGGTTCAAATCAGCATTGAATTTCCTTACCACTGCGGGACCGCCAATAATAATAAGCGCCCCGAGGGCCGCCTCCCGAACATCGGGATATTTGTCGTTAAGTCCCTCAAAGATGAAATCGGCCTCATTATATGTACCCAGCCAGCCCATGGCTGAATAAGCCGCCGTCCGGACATGACCAATCGGGTCCCGGGCCAGGTTTTTAAGTATCGGGATGGCTTTATCGTTGCCGGAGACACCCAGCACGTGAGCGACTTTCTGGCGAATCTCCTGGTCGGGGTCATCAGTCAGACCGAAAATAGCCGTCGCCAGCTCCTCATCGATAAATTGCTGAATGACATCCAGCAATTTCAACCTGGTAGCGCTGGAGGCATTTTTTAATTTTTCCACAATCAACCACCCCGCCTGGTGACCGGCTTCACTGAGAATCTCCGTAATACGCATCAAATTGGCTTCATCAACGTAATCAATGACATCCAGAAGACCGCGGATGACATCCTGTCCGTACCAGTGTTTTAACCGAGAAAGAGTAAATTCGGTTATATCCTGGTTGCGGTTTTTGATACCTTCGAAAAGGAAGTCGGTAAAATTGTTCAGTGGTAAGTCATAACAAACTTTGTCGCCGATTTTACGATTGATCTTGATAATGGCCATCATAGCGGCTTCGGCAATCAATCTTTCGTCGTCATCCAGAAATGGTGTCAGGTATGCGACCGCTTCAACCTGGCCGACTTCGCCGATAGCCTCAATGATAGCATACCGCAGGATGGGGTCGTCGGATTTGAGCATCGTATACAGATTCTGCAGCACCGACTGGTCGCCAATTTTCCCGATTGCTTCCACCGCTTGAAGGCGGACATCTTCAATTTTATCATAAGCCGCCAAAAGGTGGGGTATGGCCCGGGGCGAGCCGATCTCACCCAAGGCTTCCGCCGCGGAACAGACCACGTTGGTATTCTCATCCCACAATTTTTGACACAGCGGCTCAATAGCCCTTTCATCGCGAATCAAGCCCAGAATATCGGTAATAAATTTCCGTATATCGTGGTCGTCATTATCAAGGTTGACAAGAAGCGGCGGCACCGCATCCGGACCGATTTTAACCAGAATTTCCGATGCCAGGTTTCTGGAACCGATATCCTCACTGCCCAAAAAGCGAATCAATAACTGTGAAACGATATTCCCTTTTTTCTGTGACAGGTAATCAGCGGCCAATTCCCGTATACCCAGATCCGGGTCTTCCAGGGCAATTACCAAACCGGCCACCGCCTCGTCAGAGTCATAAAGGTTCAGTTGCTTGACGGTTTCCTCTCGCTCGTAGAAATCCGGTGATTGCAGATTCGTCAGCAGCTTTTCGATATTGCCTACGGTGTTCTCCATTTTATACCCTTTTCAAACCAAGTATCAGTTGGCTGGAACGGCCTGATATGAGGCCAGCGCTTCTTCTTCGGTCCTGAAAATCTCAAAAATATGAGAAAGCTGAGTAATATCGAAAATTTCCTGGACATAATTAGCCAGGTTGGAAAGAGTAAACCTCCCCTTGGCCAGCCGGGTTTCTTTCATAATTGAGACCAGCGAACCCAATCCCGAACTGTTGATGAATTCCACCTTGGCCAGGTTGAGATGAACCGAGGTTATATTTTTTTCAAAGAGTTTTTTGATATGTTCCTTGAGCATCGCACCGCTGGCCAGGTCCAAACGACCATTAAGGTCCAGAATGGCAATGTTGCCATGTTCTCTCTGTTTAATCTCCATATTATCCTCCAGAATTATATTCTTATTTCTTTTTTATTATCACGGTTAAAACGGACAGTCACTTTAAGGCCGCCCTTTTCTCCCCTCTCAAAACGGATATCATCCGCGTAACGCATCATTAAGTCGACACCGCGCCCATTTTCTCCCAACAAATCGGCCGGCTTCCTGTTTTTAATTTTGTTAAGGCTTTCCTGCTCATTACCTTCGTCATATATATCGACAATCAGGTCGGTTTCATTTAACACCAAATAGATTTTTATCAATTTATCGGCGTTTTTGCAGTTGCCATGCAGGAAAGAATTGGTATAACCTTCAGAAACCACCAACATTACCCGGTGCCACAGGTTTTCCGGCAACTGCCATTGACGTAACAGGTCCCCAATTTCATCCAGCATCCGGTCTTCGGATTCCGGCACCGAGGGATATGTGAAACAGTATGACAGGTTCATTCAATTTTTACCTGTAAGATGGTGAAATCATCATGAGAGTCCTCCGGCGAACCTTCCATAAACCGGTCAACCCATTCCTTAACTTTAAGACAGAACTCTTTGGGAGACAGGTCGATTTCGGATGAATAAACCTGTTCCACCCGTTCCCTTCCGAATAAATTACCTTCGTTATCGGCCGCCTCGGTCAAACCGTCGGTAAACAGAAAAAGCCGGTCACAATGATCCAAATGTTGTACGCCATATTTGAAGGTGACGCCCGGAAACTGCCCGACAATCGGGCCACCCACCGGCAGTTCCTGAATCATTCGGGCGTCATGGTCCCAAAAGAGTCCCGGCAGATGTCCGGCATTACAGTATGTCAATTGTTTTTCAGCCAGGTCAAATTTACCGAAAAAGAGGGTTGCAAACATCTCCCGGTCCTTGATAATATCCCGACACAAAAGGTCATTCAGTTTTGCCGCCAGTTGCCCGACCGCGATATCCGGCTGATGAGCGATAATGGACTTGATGATACCAGAAGCGGCGGACATGATCAGCGCCGCCGGTATCCCCTTGTTGGAAACATCGCCCAGAATAACCAGAAACTTGCTCTTATCAATGATTATGATATCATAAAAATCACCACCCACCTCGCGAGCCGGGAAATACACCGCGCCGATATCGACCCCGGGAATATTGTCGATATTCCGGGGAAGGATGGTTTCCTGGACCTGACGGGCCACAACCAGGTCCTGTTCGATTTTTTGCTGGCGCAGTTTATCTTTTAAAAGCTGCGAGTTATCCACCGCTACCGCCACAAAACTCAAAAGCATCTCCAGGGCTTCCCGGTCCGCCTCGGTATAGTTACCGCCGTTGGCCTTATTGATTATCACCACCACCCCCAGACATTTTTCCTTGGTAATAATCGGCGCCGAGATTATGGCGTTGAGCATCAC
>JAQUSF010000133.1 GCA_028715215.1 Candidatus Zixiibacteriota bacterium | reverse complement strand
AACTACAGCCAGAGGTGCCGGTCCAGCGTGCGATAATGTATCGCCTCGGCAACATGGTTCATCTGAATATCGGGTGAGCGGTCAAGGTCGGCTATCGTGCGGGCGACTTTCAAAATGCGGTCGTAAGTTCTCGTAGGTCGGGTTCTGAATTCGCCTGGGGCGGATGAAAAACCCGACATCTTTGTTCTTTCCGTATTTACTTCAATAATTATACTTATCTTCCATAATTATTCTTAACTTGTCGGGTTTCTCATTCCACGGTGTTCCATTCGGAACCCGACCTATCTTTACTGATTTACGAAGAGCAACTTAAAACACAAGAGGAGGTTAAAACTAAAATATTTGAGTATATTGAGATGTTTTACAATCGGGAACGCCGTCATTCGAGCCTGGGTTTCAAGAATCCCGTTGACTTCGAACGGGCGGCTGCCCTATCTTAACTATTTGTCCATTTTTTTAGGGGAAGATCACTCTATGGCGTCGAACCATTCCTAAAAGGTAAGGAAAATGTGAGAAGAGTGGATGACAGTGTTTTAACCTTCAAGCCGTTTGAATTAAAGGCAATGAGAGACTATGTGGTTATGTATTATTAGTCGATACGGCTTTGCAGCTATGTTTGTGATTGTTGGAGCAGTATACGGGGATACTCTGACAATAGATTACCTGGGTGAGCAACCTCCGGGTGACATACCGGTCAAGTTCGCACCCGGTGTAGTCTCCACTCCGGCAATGGAGTTTCGACTGGTCGTCTCGCCCACCGGTGAAGATATCTTCTTCTGTCGGGAAGGAACACTCAAACACATTCGGAGAAAACCGGACGGATCAGGCTGGGAAGCTCCTATTACACCGACCTTCTGTGGCGACCATATTAACGGAGAATCATGGTTCTCGCCCGACGGCTCCAGACTCTACTTTTGTTCCCGCCGCTCCATGCCCAACGCAAAGGTTGCGCTAAACGTATGGGTAACGGAGAAAATCAATGGTGACTGGGGACCTGCCAAATCTCTGGGTTCACCAGTCAACGACCAGACAAGTCACGCCATCTCAGTGTCCGACAACGGCACGCTGTACGCATCCGGAATAATTCGCTTCCGGTCAGACGCCGGCAAGTTTCTCCCGGCAGAGCCTTTGACTCCGCCTATCGAAGGATATCACCCGTGCATAGCACCTGACGAGAGTTTTCTGATTTTTGGCGCTAGAAGCGCTACCGGTTACGATTACGATCTATACATCATATTTCAAAAGAGCGACGGGACATGGACCGACCGGATGAGTCTGGGTGACAAGATCAATACCGAGAAGAAAGAAGGTAATGCCTCGCTGTCCCCTGATGGCAAGTATTTGTTCTTCTCTCGAGCCGAGGACATCTTCTGGGTCAGGGCTGCATTAATTGATACACTGAGAGTTCAAGCTCTAACTCGATGATATGGTCATGTGGCTAACAGCTTGAAGTAGGATTAAGTCTCGTTCCCACGGTATCCGGGAGAACGCACTAAGGGGCGCTCTGCGTCTCCTTTCCCTTTAAACATACGCAGAGTGTTGGAACGAGGAGAAGGTCAAGCCGACCCAAGTAGGCTTGACCTGACGGCACTGTGCCGCCTGGTCAGAATTAAGTTGACATGTCATCTCACTCAGCGTAAATATCAGACTGGTAGGTTTTATTTACGAAAGGATTCGGTATGAAACTACCGTCAGTTGCACAGATAGGAACGGAGTATAAACGGACATTTCAGCGCTTTCCGTTGACGCTGGTCAGCGCTGTGATGGGAACCCTTGCGGCTATCATTCTTGTCGAACGTGAAAGTCACCCTGAACCATCAATTCTTTACAGTATTCTTCTGTCAACCATTCTGGCGCTTCCTTTGTTGACCGCCCTGAAACTGGTAGTCGAAAAGGAAAGCGCCAACAAAAGCCGCGGCTGGACACTGCAGGCAATCGGCGTTGTTCTGCTTGTGGTGTATGCCCTGACCGTTCCGACCGCTCTGCCCCGCGCGCCGCTGTTTCACCTCTTTCGTTTCTTTGCTTTCGGCATCGGGTGTTGTCTTTTGCTGTCATTCCTGCCGTTCAAGCATAAGGGAGAGGTCAACGGCTTCTGGCATTTCAACAGAATCATCATTTTTCGCCTGGCGCTGGCGGGAGCATTTGCCATAGTTCTCTTTTCCGGCTTGGGATTGGCACTGGCTGCTCTCGATAATCTTTTCGGGATGGATATACCTCCGGAGCGGTATTTCGAGCTCTGGATACTGATAATCGGCCTTTTTGTCATCCCCTTTATATTAGCCGGAGTACCGGACGACTTAACCGCTCTCGACACCATCAGCGATTATCCCTTACCACTGAAGGTTTTTGGACAATATGTTCTTCCTCCTCTGGTGCTGGTTTATTTCGTGATTCTGTATGCCTACATTGCCAAAATCATCGTTACCTGGAGCTGGCCGCAGGGATGGGTCGGGCGGCTTATTCTGGGCTTTTCGGCGACCGGTATCCTGGCCCTGTTTGTGCTCGATCCGATACGCGAGAAAATAGAAACCCTCTGGATAAAGAGAGCCTCACGCTGGTATTACCTGATTCTTCTTCCCCTGATTGTCGTCTTGTTCCTGGCCCTATGGCGGCGAATCTCCGAGTATGGCCTGACTGAGGATAGATATCTGGGGCTGGCTATTGGGGTCTGGCTGGCTTTCATCGCCGGATATTTTCTTTTCAGCCGCTCGAAAAGCATCAAGATGATCCCGGCTTCCCTCTGTGCCGTGGCATTTCTGATTTCTGTCGGCCCCTGGGGAATGTTCAGCGTTTCAGAACAGAGCCAGATAAGCCGGCTTGAAAAGATGCTGGTAGCCGATTCTATTCTGGTAAACGGCGCCGTGCAGAAAGCCACCTCTCCTGTATCCGAGGACCATGCGGTTCAAATCAGTTCGATACTTTCATACCTGCATCAGGTGCACGGCTTCTCTCAAATTGAGCCATGGTTCGCTGAGTCGCTCCGCCTGGACACGGCCGGTGCCGGAAGCCGGTTCAAAGAGCCGGCGTATGTTGCCGGACTTCTGGGAGTCGAGTTCAACCTTTACGAGGCATCGGGGCGGGACAAATACTTTTCTGTTTTTATTGATCCCCGGACTCCGATTTCTATCTCCGGGTACGAACATATGGTACGGGCCGGATATGGCGGCCGAACGGCGGATGTCAACCCGGCCAAAGAACTTGTCACCAGCGAAATCGAAACCACCGCGGACTCCGTGGTCGTGAAATTCGTCACCGACAGTATCCCAATCGGTTCAATAGTGATTCCTCTTCGCCCCTTGATCGACCGGGTGGTCTCGGCACATGCCGAAGCCCGCGGTTCGCAAATACCCGGCGAGACGGCAATGTATGAATACGAAACCATCGAATTCAAAACTAAGGTCGTGATGCTTCAGGCACACCTCCAGCGGCAGGACAGCGCCATCATAGCAAACTCTTACGATGCCCTGATCTTTTACTCACGAAAAGGTGCGAACTAAGACAGGTCGAAATGTCAAAAACGCATGTCAAATATACTTTCCTCTCGTTTCTACGGTCTCCGTAAGAATACATACCGGGACGCTCTGCATCCCCTTTTCCTTTAAACGAAGCAAAGCGTCGGGAACAGTCGTTCCATGCAGACATCGGAATGAGGAGAAAAGACTGTCTTAATTATTAAAAGTGTGCTTGCCCCCACTCTCACCCAGCCTGCTCAGAGTTCACATATCAGGTGAAAATGGGCTACTCTACTGAGGGAGTGTAAAGGTGGAGTCAAACGGACTGATAACGATCGGCGGATTTAAGTTAACATTCCCACTTTCAAAAATGGCGATCAGCGCATCGACTCGTCCAACCGACTCAGCCCACTCTTCACGCGTATCCGGATCGGCCGGATCCAGAAGCACTGACCGGCGGATATTCATGAATGCCTCCAGCCATTCGTGTTCATCAATATCGTCGGCAGGTGTCCCGCCAACTTGTTCCGATGCCCGGTCGATAATCGCCGGCAAACCGTCCGGATCATCACCATCGCCGTGTTGAATACAGGCATCATAGAGGTTCAGTAAACTCAGGGGATACATCAGTCCCAATTCTTCAGCGTGCTCCACCGAAGGCCAATAATATTCATCATCCACGACTTCATCCTGTACCTCTCGAAAAATCTCATCTTCCGCGGCTGTTTGCCATGCATCTACCAGATTTTCCAGCCCATCGACAGAATCACTTTCCTGGGCTGCAAGCTCCCGGAGGCGCGGCAAATAGACCGCCAGCGGATTTCCGGGAACAAGATGGGTATAACGCTCAACGACTGTCAGCATATCACCTGTTGCCGAGGTAAACCCGGCTCGACCGGCGGTAATGCCGCGACCATCATCTAAGTTCTCGGCATAGGCATAATCAATTTCAGGCGTATTATTTTCAAACACGCTGATGATTTGATCCGCAAGCACCCGCTGTTCCTTGGTGAAGACCACCGTCGATTGTTCGTTGTCATCCTCTTCTTTATCGCTACACGCCAGCATCCCTATTAATAAGCTTGCAAAGATAATAATACGCTTCATAATGTCTCTTTCTTGTGGTTTCAGAGTCCATCAGGCAGCCATGAACCGCTGCCCTCATCTCCAATTGTGAACATTTTATAAATAATAACATTTCTGAGAACAAAACGCAATCTCAGGATAAGACTAAACTGCGGTAAGCAAAAGTTCCGGGAGAGGGAGCTTTAATGAGTCCCGTCAATTTGGTTAATAAGTTACACGTCAATAAGGTACAGTCAGGCAAACCGACCACACTCTCCTCTTTTTCTGTGGAACTTGACTTCAGTCCTTCCGTCAATTATATAAACTATTAGTTACTAAAAGATAGGGGAAAATGATTTATTCTTTTGGCGAAATCGGATTCAGATGAAGACAGTTCTTTTTCATATTCTCCATGAAAGAATAAGGGAAAAGAAAAACAGATTTTTTAATTGGGAGCAGTGTTTTTTTTATATGTTGCATAGGGACAGGCTCTTAAGTAAAGTTAAGATCATCTTTCCCATTTAATCGGTAATTCGCAGTGAAAAACAAGATTACTACAGCCTTTGTCAGCAAAAGAGGTCGTATAAATATGTCAATACCCAGATGGATACCTGTTCTTGCCAGTTCTTTGTTGCTGACTTTTCTGGCTGTGTGGCATTCAAACGCCCAGCAATCAACGGAGAATTTCCAGATGATTCGAACCGGACCCGGTCTGTCTTTACATAAAGAAATGTTCATGATGCCGGTTACGTTCTCGGATGAATATTATGGCGAAAAGACCGAGGCGGTGTTCCAGATAAGTGCCAAACATCGGCTTTTCAACACACCGGTATATTTTGCTTATACTCAGATTTCTTTCTGGCAGGCTTATGATCACAAACACTCGGCACCTTTCCGTGAGACCAACTATAATCCGGAACTTTTTTACCGTACCAACAGATTTCATCTCTACGGTGGTCAGGTTGGCTTTGATATTGGATTTGAACATGAATCGAACGGTCAGAGACCACCTGTTTCGCGAAGCTGGAATCTGATATACTTTTCTCCTTACTACTTTCGTTCAGATATTCTTTTATATCTTAAAATCCGATATCGCATCCCGGAGGAGGAAAAAGACTATCCAGAGGCGGCTGTCGGTGATGACAACCCTGATATCACGGATTATTTGGGATATAGTGATTTTCAATTATTTTACAGATTTTACCGGTGCCATTTGTTACACCTGATGATTCGCGGAAATATCAGCACTGGCAAAGGTGGCGTTGTTCTGAATTACAGCGTGCCGATACCTAAAAGCGAAATGAGTTTTTTCACGATACGCATATCTCATGGTTACGGCGAGAGCCTGGTGGATTACAACCGGTCTTTTAACAGAATTGGCTTTGGAGTATTGTTTGCCAGATAAGGACCAGGAGAATTATATGGTATCAGCCATACAATACCCTCCAATAAATGAAATTGGCTTAGCTCATTGATTAAAGCCAGAACTAATCTGTTGTAAAAAAAAGTTTTTTAAAAACCAAGATGAATATTGAGAAGTTATCGATTGTTACAAAAATTTTGAGGTACATCGTGCCGGGCAACAGTCACTGACAAACAAAAGCGGTATTCACGGACTTGAATTTGCGGATTGCTTCCATTGTTTTCTCAAAACCAATACTCTTCTTTTACTCAACTTCGAGCGACATTTCAATTTAAGTAGGGACGAACCCGTTAGCGGTTCGGCCTATTATGTTCTACCAATTCAAGTTCTGTCAGGTCCTGCTCGCCGAATGCGAGTGAGACCTGACAGTATTATTCGGCAGAGGTGGACATCAGCCGGACACTATTTCCTGACCTGCGTCTAAAGACGCAGGCCACCCGCCTTTGTTGCGGCGTCAGGAATCTTTCCTGACGCTTTGAAAGTTCTGTCAGGTCCTGCTTGCCATAGGCGAGTGAGACCTGACAGTGTTTTTCAGTAAAGGTGGACATCGGCCGGACACCATTTCCTTTCCTGCGTCTAAAGACGCAGGCTACCCGCCTTTGTTGCGGCGTCAGGAATCTTTCCTGACGCTTTGTAAGTTCTGTCAGGTCCTTCTCGCCATAGGCGGGTGTGACCTGACAGTGTTTTTCAGTAAAGGTGGACATCGGCCGGACACCATTTCCTTTCCTGCGTCTAAAGACGCAGGCTACCCGCCTACAGTTTGACCTGTTACATATAAAAGCACCCATTTTATCCGGTATAAATAATTTGCTTGACACATATTGTCAAAAATAGTATCCTGAATCAGGATTGGAGGTTTCACACCGGCAGTGAAAAATCCCCGGTCATGACAAAAAGAGCATCAGGGAAAAGTTTTGTAAGATTGAGCCAAAAGTATAATTTGAGGGTATAAAACAATGAAAGGGACACAATGAGGTACACAAAGGTTTTTATTATCGTTGGATTGTTACTTTTTAC
>JAQUSF010000035.1 GCA_028715215.1 Candidatus Zixiibacteriota bacterium | reverse complement strand
GGGCGGGCTACTGAGTAATTCGCCAGCGGTTCCACCACGCCTTCATAGGTTGTCATATCATCATCAATTTTATATGCCGCTTTTTCCTCCTGGGTGGTGGCGTTTAACAGACCTATGGAAGTACCCTTTCTGTTTTTACCGGTCAGTTTAAAGGCTTCCAGGATGGTTGTATTATTGGGGTAGTCAATATAGTAAGAGGCTTCGCTGATACCTCGCATCGGTGGACGGCCTATCCGCCGGGAATAAAACTGGTTGAAAAATGTAGTACGGAATATTTCAAAGCCTTCAAGGAAGAAGGGCCGCTTTTCATTGTAAAAGATTTCATAGGTGTTAAGATTGACCATATCCTGGTCGGCTTCCACCTGGCCGAAATCAGGATTGACGGTGGCATCAAGGGTGAAAGTCGAGGATAAGGTGTATTTGATATCCGTGCCGAAATTGTAACGATATTTGCGGCCATCGGCATTACCCGGTCTTTTCGGTTCCGTTTCGGCATAAGAGACGGAGTAAGGTAAAATTTCTATCCGGCCGGCCGGTTCAATACCTTTAATACCGGTCAGATGGCCATAGCGGTGGACCCCGGTAGCTTCGGTGCTGGGAACGAACTGCCAGCGAGAATATTCCTGTTTGCGGGCGATGCGACGACTGAGGTCAAAGCCCCAGGTGTATTCATTGTCTGCTGCAAATTTTAAAGCCGAATAGGGTATTTTATATTCCGCTGTCCAGCCCCAGTCGTGAATCTGACTGCTGGCTTCCCAGACTGCATCCCAGCTGTCATCATCATACAAATTATTGTAAATGAGAGCATCGCGAATTACCCCGGCGGCATTAACGGCAAAATAGTAAGCAGTCTGATGGTCATGATGTGAATCGATACGAACATGAACCTCGTCGGATGACGTTATCCGGTCACGCCGGGTAAGCTGCCGGACTATTCTATCCGGCTCCCGGTCGTAACACCACCACCCGACATATACAGCTTCATTGTCATATAAAACCTTGACCAGAGTTGATTCAGAAGCCAGCTGGCCTTCGTAGGGTTCAATCTGGTGAAAGCCGGTTACAGGTAAAGCCTTTTCCCATGATTTTTCAGATAGATTCCCGTCTATTTTGATGTGTTCACTGGTTTTCGAGGCCATGGCGGTTTTCAATGGTTCGGCAACTGTTTCCGCGTTGGTAACCGCACCACAAAACAGCCATAACAATAACCCCAAACCCATGGTTACGCGTTTCCCTGACATCAAATGCCTTTCATGTTGGAATATTGAGAATTTCTCATCGAGCTTACGGTTTTGCTGGCATCATTAACCGGATTATCAAAAGCTTATGGTCTATTTACGAATTCGTACATATATTGTTTCAACTCCAAAAAGCTGATCCGGTTTTTATCTAAGACCTGTCTTATTGAGTTCCTTTTTATGTTATTATCTTACATTTGATTTCTAGTCCGGGGACTGTTATATTATGCCTTGTTTTTTTAAAAGGACAGGCAATGCATAAATGTTTCCAGGATATTTTCGTAAGCCCGGCTGAAAAAGAACCCTTGAGATACGAAGGGGTAATAGAAGACGACCGCTGGACCGACGGCCGCCTGTTGAATGAAAGCGGTAATTTTTCCGTTCCGGTGGAAAACGGCATCCCCCTGTTTGTTTCACCGGAAAAAGACCCGTGGGCCGACAGGACCAACCAGGGCAATACTCTGGCAAGGATGGGGCTGGCGGAAGATAATTTTATACCTTTCCACTTTGAAGGCCTGCTGGAATGGCCCGAGCGGGGTCGCTACGATTACTGGATACAGGGTATCATCGCCCATGGCGGTAAAATCCTGGAACTGGCCTGCGGCCCGGGGGGTGGTTTTGCGCCGCTGATTCTGGATGATAATCCTCAGGCTTTTATTCTTCTTTGCGACTTGGGAAGATGGCTTTTGCATAAGTGGCGGCTTTTTAGCGAGTCAAAAAAACGGTGGCCGCATCTTTCTTTCGCTCAATTCGACGTAACCCGTCTGCCGATAAAATCAAATTCTCTCGAAGCCGTGGACAGTTTCGGAGGAATATCCAATATCAACGGGGGCGCTATTGCCCTTTTAGAATCCTATCGGATTTTAAAACCCGACGGCCGGCTGTTTATGGTTGATGCCACCCCGGTAACCGGACAGTTTGAAGCTCTGCCAATGCAGGTACAGGCTGAGATACGCCATAATTTCCCCGCCGTAGGAAAAGGTTATGAAAAATTGATAACTGAAGCGGGATTTGAAATTATTGATTTTGAGGAAACCAATCGTTATACCCTGAAACACGGGGATAGCGAGCTGGCTGATATAGCCGCTAAGTACCAAATTGAAATGCAGATACAATTTTTTAACCTGGAAGCCAAGAAGCCGCTGTAAAATCAGTTACATTTATAATTAAAAAGAAAGGGCGGGGTAGTTATGAAGCCTGCTTAGGAGGGCAGTTTCATATCCGGCAAAGTACCCCGACCCTAATCTCAGTTCCCCCTCGTTGTCTGCATCCCGGGTTCGCTATTTATATTATAGGTTCAACCGCTGACACGTCGTGTCAGTTTGTTTAAAATATTTTTAATATTTTTTTGATTTATATTGAGAATTTTATAAAAAAACTGGTTACGAACCGAATTATAACAGTATATTCCCGCCATCTTGTTATAAATCAATTAGATAACTACGAGAGTCAATTCTTTGAGGAAGTTTGTCTGGACAGCCTGGAAATTTGGGAACACAATGGTTTTATTATTGGTTATGTAATTAAGTTTGATTATTATATTGGCAAGTAAGGTTTTACTGGTTATATTATAAATTTGGGAGAGTATTGTTCAGTTTTTGAACTTTTGGTCGATAAATTTATTGTTAATAGGAGTTACTTTGGATTTTTTCAGGTCAATTTTAATGGCCGGCGGCCAGGATGGCGGCAGTGGGGGCATTATCACTTTAATCTGGTTTGGCCTGATTTTTGTGATAATGTATCTGTTGTTAATTCGCCCCCAGCGGAAAAGACAGAAAGAACATGAGAAACTTATAGGTGACCTTAAAAAAGGTGATAAAGTTGTAACTACCGGCGGTATGTTCGGGACGATATTCGCTATCGATGATGAGCGGAATCGGATTATTCTGAAAATTGGTGATGATATCAAGCTTGAATTCTTGAAATCATCAATCGCCGCCCGGGTAGATAAGTAGTCTGGTATTATGGGAGTTGCCGTGGCGGAAAAAGAGATTGTTATATACGGTAATTCGGTATTACGGGAAGTTTCCCAGCCGGTTGAGAAATTCGACCGGGAATTAAAAAATTTGGTGTCCCAGATGTCGGACACCCTGAAAAAAGCTAGAGGACTGGGCTTATCAGCCGTCCAGATCGGTGTTCTACAGCGTGTTTTTATAGTTGATTTGTCTGTGGTCGATATTAATGAGACCCTCCGAGTCTTTGTAAACCCGGAGATCCTGGAAACCAGCGGTGAGGCTGAGTTTGAAGAAGGGTGTCTTTCTTTTCCGGGTATTTATCAAAAATTAGTGCGCCCAGACCGGGTAAAAGTAAGGGCGTATGACCTTGATGGTCATGTTTTTGAGCTGGAAGTCAAAGGTCTTATTGCCCGGGCGATCCTGCATGAGTATGATCATCTCGAGGGCAAGCTTTTTATCGACTATTTTTCACCGATAGCTAAAAGTTTAGTTAAGGGCAAGCTCAGAAAGTTAAAAGCGGCTTCTTAACAAACTTCCCATATTTATTCAATTTCCGCCTTAATACTCTGTTTTCGTCACGGCCGATATCGGTATGAGATTAGTTTATATGGGCACGCCGGAGTTTGCCCGTCCACCTCTGGTATGCCTGTGCCAAAGCAAGCATGAACTTTTAGCCGTGGTTACGGGCCGGGATAAAAAAGCCGGCCGGGGACAAATGCTTTTGCCGACCCCCTGTCGTCAGGAAGCGGAAAAGCATGGTTTGTCGGTTCTTACCCCGGACTCGCTGGATGATGAACAGTTATTTCGTGAGCTGGAAGCTCTCAAGCCTGACCTGTTCGTGGTTGCGGCTTTTCGGGTTCTCCCTGAAAAGTTATTTGCTCTGCCCCGCCTTGGCTCCATAAATATTCATGCTTCTTTATTACCCCGTTACCGGGGTGCTGCCCCGATTAACTGGGCGCTTATTAACGGCGATAAGGAAACCGGTCTGACCAGTTTTTTTCTGAAGAAGAAGGTCGATTGCGGAGAGATTATTCTTCAGGAGAAAGTCCCCATCTACGATGAGGACAATTTTGATTCTCTTTACGAGCGGTTATCGAAACTGGCCGGGCCGTTTCTTCTGAAAACCCTTGAGGTCATCGAGCAGGGAGCCTGTCAACCGTTGTTACAGGATAATGTTCTGGCGACGCGGGCGCCCAAGATTACCCCGTTTGATGCCCTGATTGATTTTGGTTTTCCGGCTGAGAGAGTCCGTAATTTCATCCGCGGTTTATCGACCCGACCGGGAGCCTATTCATTTTTCAGGGGTTTGAAAATAAAAATTTTTGCCGCCGCGGTAGCGCCGTATCCGGAAAACGGGCAACTTCGACCGGGCACCGTCCTCCCGGTAAGAAAGAAACTGGTGCTGCAGTGCGACAACTCCGCTGTCGAGATCCTGCGGCTTTTGCCGGAGGGCAAAAAGGAAATGGACGGGCTTTCATTTATTAATGGCTTTAAGCCGAAACCCGGAGAGGTTTTCGGGGAAATTGAGAAAAATTCGGAGAAACAAAAGTGAAGAAGGAAATACTAATTAACTCGACTGAATACGAAAAACGCGTAGCTATTCTGGAAGATGACAAGCTGGTTGAATTACAGGTTGAACGGGCGGATACCGACCGGATGGTGGGCGATATATATAAGGGTAAAATCAAAACCGTTCTCCCCGGCATGCAGGCCGCTTTTGTCGATATCGGAATGGAGAAAGCCGCTTATCTGCATTCTTCGGATATCGGCAAGCTCTACAGCCGCCGTTATGATACCGAGGATTTAGAAGAGGAAGAAGCGCCGGTTGAGATAATCCGCAAAACCCGCCAGCAGGGAATTGAGAATATCTTGAAAAGAAACCAGGAAATCCTGGTTCAGATAATAAAGGAACCCATTTCCACCAAGGGACCCCGGATAACATCGGAAATATCCATCCCCGGTCGCTTCATGGTTCTGGTTCCGGATGACGACCATGTCCGCTTATCACGCAAGATTTCCAACTGGAACGAGAAAAAAAGGCTCAAGCGGATAATTTCACCTCTTCGCCCGGAGGGCTTCGGGCTGATTATTCGAACCGAAGCGGAAGGCAAGGAAGAGAAGGATTTTAAGAACGACCTCAAGCGTCTGTTGAAACTCTGGACGAAGTTAAAAAAGAAAGCCGATACGCTTCCGGCGCCGGCTCTTATCCACAAGGAATCGGAGATGGTCATTTCGATGATTCGGGATATTTTTACAGACGATGTCCAGCGAGTGCTGGTGGATGACCGGGGTGACTATAAAATGATTGTCAGTTATGCCCGCCAGGTAGCGCCTCATCTGAAAGACCGGGTGGCATTATATAAAGGTGAATTACCCCTTTTTGATTTATACGACCTGGAACCGGAAATCGACAAGATGCTTCAGCGAAAAGTATGGATAAAAAAAGGTGCTTACCTGATTATCGACCAGACGGAGGCGATGGTGACCATTGATGTCAACACCGGACGCTTTGTGGGCCGGAAAGACCAGGAACAGACGATTCTGGAAACCAATCTTCAGGCCGCAAAGGAAATCGCCCGTCAGATCAGGCTGCGGGATATCGGCGGTCTTATTGTCTGTGATTTTATCGATATGTACAACCGTGATAACCGCCGCAAATTATTCGAAGAATATAAATACTGTTTCAAGAATGACCGGGCTAAAAGAGGCATCAATCCGGTTACCGAGTTCGGCTTGATAGAAATGACCCGGGAGCGGGTAAGGCCGTCGCACATGCAGTCGTTGTCCGAACCATGTCCTCACTGTGCCGGTCTGGGGCGCATTATTTCCAAAGAAAATATGGCCACCAAGATTGAAAGGTGGTTTAAAAGAGCCAGCGCCGACAAGAAATACAAAAATTATCACCTGGTCGTCTGCCCGCCCCTGGCCGCCACCCTGGTTGAAAACGGGATTAACCGGCTGGAAAGAATCATGAAAATATATAAATTCAAAATAAATCTGGTTCGTGATACCACTCTGTCCGAGCAGGAATATAAAATTTATAGTGCCGAGGATAACACTGATTTGACTGAAATTTACCACGTCTGACCGGTCTTTTTCGGGGGTATCTTTTTTAGTTAATTTTGTCAAAAATTTATTGTGTTTTTAGGGTAATATTCTTATTGTCTGATATGAGTGATTCAACGCAAAATCTTGAAATTGAAATAAAATTGGAGCTGGAAACTTTCCCGGACTATTTGAAGTTGATGGGTTTCGTAGGTAACCTCGATAGTGAGGACCATCATATCTGTGCTTTTTTTGATACCGAAGACCGGTTGCTCTGGGATAAGGGGTGGATATTCCGGGTGCGGGCGGAAGATTCCCGGGGACTGATAAGTGTCAAAGATACCGGGTCGCATTCCGGTTCAGCCATGGTTCGGCGGGAGATTGAAACCGAAATACCCCGTTCACTGGCCCTTGATTTAATTAACCTGAGGATGGAACCGCTGAGTGTGGAAGTTTACCCCGTGCAATTCATTCAGCGGGAATTTCCGGAAATCAAGCTGGCCAAGTTGATTCAGTTCAATAATGTCCGCCAGAGAAAAACCTGCCAGCTCGGCAATAATAATTATGTTTTAGAAATTGATAAAACAGAATTCAATGACGGTTCCGTCGATTACGAAGTGGAAATTGAACTGGCAGATTTAAGCCAGGTTGAAAATGCCGAAATTGACCTTAGAAAACTTTTTGCTTTTTTAAATATCCCCTATACTCGTCAGTCGGAAAGTAAACTTTCCCGGGCTTTGAAAAAGGCTAAAATATCATAACTTCTTTCCTGATTATCGGATAGCTTTATATTTCAGTTGCCAGACAGAACTCTTGGGAATATATTTTTATAAAAATTTTGGGAGCTAATTATGCCGGAACGGGTAAAAAAATTTAAAGAAGAACGGGAAAAACTGAATAAGCTCATTCTCGGCCGTGATAATCTCGATATTAAACGGTTTTTTGGAATCGACGGTTCAGTTTATCGTGATGGTGCCCTGACTGCCAGGACCAAAGAGATGCTGGGTTTAACGGCGTCACTGGTACTTCGATGTGATGACTGCATCGCCTATCATCTGATCCAGCTTAAGCAACTGGAAGTGGCTGATAAGGAATTTGATGAAATTATGGCGGTGGCTTTGGTGGTTGGCGGTTCCATTACCATTCCTCATATAAGACGAGCCTATCAACTCTGGGAGGAGTTAAAAGGATGAAATACCTGGTAAAGATGATTTTCTTCAGCTTGATTTTTTTACCCCTCTATTCCCTGTTTTCTCAAGACGCTGTAGTGGGTGATAAGAAATACACCTGGTATCTGGAACGATATCCTTTTTTGGAAGGGCGGAACAAACTTTATTCGCTGGAGACAGAGTTCCGCTGGCCGGAAGGTTATAAAAGAATTGACCCCGCTTCGCTGAATGCCTTTCAGGAATGGATTTCGAATCTGCCGCTCTGGCGGCGGGGCAAACCGGTCAGCGCCTACGGTAAAGGGATATTTCTGAAAGTGGGTGAGTTTTCCCGAACGATTCAACTTCCCTGGCGCTCCACCTTTTTTACGGATGCCTTTATCCCCCTGCAGCTTTTATGCGATTTTTTGCATTCCCGTCGCCAGGACCACCGTATCGAGATTGTGCCTAAAATGGGGGAACCACTGTCATACACCCGATGGTTAAGCGGTGAAGTGGTTTACGACCGTCTGGGTAATCTTACCTGCCAGCCCTCGAAAAAAAGAGAACCCAGCGAACTGGAATTATCCCGGTATTTGAATGAGATTGCCATCAATATCAATTATACGGCTCTCAAGGCCAATTGTGTACCAATCGAAGAGACGGAAATTGCCCCGGGTGATTTGTTTATTGCTCAGGGTGAAGATACTCGTCTGGGCAAGGTTTACATTATTTTAACCATTCTGGTCAATGAAAAGAAAGACCGGCTTTACGTGCTGGCTACCGGCTGTCCGGAAGCCTGTGATTTCCATATCCCGCTGTTTAATGATGACGAAAATTATCCCTGGATTACTCTGGAACAGATTAGAGGCCTGGCCGGGGAATATTCCAGTTCGGGTTTTTATCGTTTGAAGAGCAGGTAAAATTGCCCCGACGTTAAAGACTATTTAAAACTTGCTAAAAACGGTTTTTCGGCTTTATCTATCCCTATGATGATCAGGGGTATTTTATATTTTTTATTAATTTTTTTATTCAAAACCGGGGGGGGACAGGCTGTCAGTTTAACTGTCGAACGCGGCTCCGACCTTCAGGGCATAATCAATTACGCTGATAACGGGGATACGCTGATTCTGGGGGCAAAAACATTTGAAGTCCAGCCCACCCCCTTTACGGATTCCTTATGCGGCAATTGCCTGAATCCGCATACAGCCCTTCCTGCCAGTTATGGCTTTATCCTCAAAGATAAGGCCCTGGTGATTATCGGCCAGGACCGTCGATTGACCCGCCTGGTTACCAATGCCGGTTATGGTTTATACGTTGAGAATTCCCAGGGAGCGGTGTTGAAAAATCTGACGATTACCGGAGGGCGGCGCGATGTATCCGGGGACGCCACCGATGCCGGGGTGGTGGTGCGCAATTCGCGGATGAGGATTGAGCAGGTGGATATACGCGATAATGACCATCGCCTGGACTCGGTGGTGGTGGGTATCGGAGGCATTATCGGCCGGGAAGGAGCCGAGCTCATTGTCACGGATTGTATTATTGAAAACAACGGTTGGGACGGGATTGCCCTTTATCGCGGCGCTTATGCCATGGTCACCGATTGCCTTATTAAGGATGGCCGGGGGGCCGGTATCGGCGTAACCTGGGACGCCGTGTGCGTGGCTTATCGCAACGAGGTCACCGGTTACTGGAAAGGCATCGGTTCGTTCGGGACGGCAATTGTCATCGCCCGCAATAACCTGGTGCACGAAAATCTTGGTTGGGGAATGATTGCGACCGGCCAGTCGTGGCTTGAAGCTGTTAATAACGTGGTCTATCGTAACGGTAACTGCGGGGTAGCGCCATGGTCCACCGAAAGTCGGGGGCGCATCATAAATAACATAATCGTGGCCAACGGCTGGCGCGAGCAGTGGGTTTGCCCCTGTGTCGGCGTCTGGAATTACGGTGACTGGGCAAAATGGAAATTCAGCAACAACATCGTCTGGAATAACAAAGATGGCGAATATCGCGATATCTGGGACCAGAGCGAGATAAACGGCAATCTCAACGTTGACCCCTTATTTGTTGGTGAGGGTGACTTTAATCTACGGGAGGGCTCACTAGGCCTTCACGCCGGTGACACCCTGATTTATAATATTGACGGAAGTACATCCCATATCGGTCTCTATGGTGGACCCCAGGCGCGTCCCGCCAATCACTTACGCTGATTCGCTCTTTTCGAATTGTTTCTTAACGGGATTGTTGAAAATGCCGACAGGTTACATTATAATACTTTTAATATAGTCCGGGAGGATTAATGATGAAACGCTTTCTTTTTTTATTAACGGTCATTCTGGGAAGCCTGGCCTTAACGGGCTTGTGGGGCTGCAGTGATGATGATGATAATCCGGTTAAACAGGAAAGTGACCCCAATGCTCCGGAGATTCAGTTCTTCGGCGATGTCGTGGTCGACCAGCCGATGGAGCTGACTAAATATTCGGTTTTTACGACGCTTGCTTTGCTCGATAGTTTTCTTATTCCTGATGTGCCCGGTAAGATACTTCCCCGCCTGACTGATACCCGGAGCGCCCCGCTGATAGTCTTCGATTCGGTAGAGTTTGACAGCTCCGCAGGCTGGTTGATTTTCTATTTTGAATACAGTGCCATTGAAATCGAGAATGAATTCAGCGAAACCCTGGCTGTTTACGGAACGGATTCACTTAAAGTTTATGAAAATGACGCGGCGGTTTATATTTTAACGGGGATACCTGATTCGATTGAAGCCCGGGAACATTTCCATGTCGAGTATGCCAATTCCGACGAAGAGGAAATTTATGGCGTTGGCCATCATACTTTAAAAATTACCGGGGTAATACCGGACAGCACGGTGATCAATGCCTGGGCGCTAGACAGTATCGTGACTTGTTTCATACCCGAAGAACCGGGGATAACATCTTGTTCTTTACATGTGGAAGAAGAGGTCGATGTTACCAATCTGACTATTGATTTCAGTTCGATTGATGTCGATGATATCTGTCCTCTGGCCGGCCGGGTCGATATCGACATGACGCTGGGATTAGTCTGTACCGGTGATAGCAGTCTGGTTAATGTCAATGGGGATTGGACGATGCTGATAATATTCAACGGCACCACTCAATCGCTGACGGTTACATACGGTGATGATGTCTGGCATCGGGTCATACCCTGTGGTGAATAACGTTCGACGTAAACAATTGCGAATAGGGGTGAAAGCGGCGGGTAGATGGCCCGGGGACACCCTGTCAGGGGCGTTATTTTAAGGATGGAATTGTGCTTGACTTGGGGCTGTTTGTAGATAATTTATGACCGGATTGGTCGAAGCTAAGACGGAGGAGTGGCTGAGTGGTCGAAAGCGGCGGTCTTGAAAACCGTTGTACCGCAAGGTACCGTGGGTTCGAATCCTACCTCCTCCGCCAGTAATATCTACCTTGATTTAACTTTTTCCTTGACAATCAGTTATAATTTCATAAATTATTCTTAGATTGATTTGTGTCCGTTTTGTGCCAATATGGAGCATCACTTATGGCGCGCATTTATAAACGAAAAAATATCTGGTATATCGATATCAGGGTCAAAGGAAGACGTATCCGAAAGAAAGTCGGCCATTCCAAACGAGTTGCTGAGTTGGCCTTAAAGGATGCTGAAGTAAAGATTGCCCGCGAGGAGTTCGGATTCACCAATAAGGATATTACCATCGAAAAACTTATAGAGCTTTTCCTGGACTATAATCGTGTAAACAACCGTTTAAGCACCACCAACCGATATAAAGCGATTACTGATCATTTGAGTAACTATCTTAAAGAAAAATGCCCTGATGTAATTATGTTATCTCAATTGAAAGAGGATATAATTGAAGGGTATAGATCTTACAGGAGAAATGCATGGGTCAATCCAAATGGTTCGCTTGTAAAATCTGATGATGATGTTAAAGAATATACTCGTCAGGGTGCTAGAGCCAGGACAATCAATCTCGAGGTCGATGGCGTGAAAGCCATGCTGAACATGGCCATTCGTTGGGGATATCTTAAGGATAATCCCCTTAAGCTGGTCAAACCTTTGAAAGAAGACGATAAGAAACCTCTAAGGTTTTTGACAATTGAAGAAAGTAATAAGCTTTTAGAAACGGTGCCACCTGATTTATTTCCAGTTTATTTTACCTTTTTAAATACCGGCATGCGAAAGGCCGAGCTGGAGAACCTTCGCTGGTCCGATGTCGATTTTAAGCGAAGAATAATCTTGATCAGGGGGAAGGACGACTGGAAGCCAAAAACCGGGGAACGCGAAATTCCCATCAATGACTCACTCTATACTGTTTTAGAGGATTTGAAAGCCAATAGCAAGACGACCTCAAATGATGACTATGTATTCAAAGCCAAGAAATCCGGTTATTCACACAATCGCTTGCGACGGGAATTAATAAAAATAGGTGAAAAGGTTGGAATCGAAGGTTTAACGAAACTCCACACCCTTCGCCATACTTTTGCCAGCCACCTGGTAATGGGTGGGGTGGACCTGCCGACAGTCCAGAAATTGATGGGTCATTCCGATATCCAAACAACGATGATATACGCCCATCTTGCCCCGGACCACCTTGCCAAGGCCGTTACCAAATTACCATTTAAGAAACGATAAAAGAATACTCCTTCTGTTAAGACAATGTGACATCGAAACCACCATGATCTACGCCCACCTTGCCCCTGACCACCTGGCCTAGGCGGTGGATAAGCTATACTTTGATAAATAAAAAATCCCCGGTGGTGTGAGCATACAGACCACCACCGGGGTTCTTTAGGTTTGCACGCTTTTGCGTGCTATCCCCCTGAGTATTTTAATGTTGTTATTTGAGCAGCACCATCTTCTTGGTTTCAACAAAGTCACCGGCTGTTATCTTGTATAAATAAATACCGCTGGCATTGTTACCGGCATCCCATTGAACTGTGTGGTGACCAGCATCCAATCCTTGATCAATGAGAGTCGTTACTTTCTGTCCCATAATGTTGAAGATTTCCAGCTTTACATTACAGGCATTTGGTAAATCAAAACATATTTCCGTAGTTGGGTTAAAAGGATTGGGGAAGTTCTGGTATAGGGTAAAATCAGTGGGTAGATTGTTGTCTTCAACTTTTGGATTGATAGCTAGGGCGACTGATTGATATGTTTTGGTCGAAGCAACAGCTTTGATTATTTCATACTCACCTTCGAGCTTGATAACCGGTTGAGAACCACTTGTTATTAATTTCTGGCCTTCTATATCAAACAAGCCGATTTTGATGGTATTACCGTCAATGCCATAGAACATCTCGATGTCGTCTTGGAGGACTTTTTCAGGTATATCAGAGCCGATGCCTGAAAGCTCCAGGTGCAAACCAGAAATATTCTGATCAGTAATTAGAGATATAATCGTATAGTCATTTTCATAACCTGAATTAACAGCCATTTTTCCTAAGTTAGCTTTATATGCTACCGTTTCCTCTCCTATACAACCACACTCAGGCTCTAAACCACCCAAGTATAAATAGGAGATTAATTTAGTTATATCGCTGATATCGGGAGCAGAGCCACAACTGCCATTTGCGTCGAGAGCATTAATTATGCAAGGACCAGGTCCACCTAAGTACAAGTAGGCGATAACAAAGGTAATGTCACTTATATCCGGTTCACCACCACTATTATTGGCATCACCTGGGGTATAACCAATTATTTTCGTTGTATCCTTATAGTAATCGAAAACTGGATAAAAAGTCGTAGAAAGTGTATCAGAGAACCTTGTGCTTCGAGATGGATCATCGGAAAGAGCTGTATCCCAGTGGATAAAATAATCAAAATTACATGGACTTACCGCATAGTATTGAATAAAAAACAGGGTTGTTGTGTCGGCAGGAATTCTTTTACCGGTCGTATCTAACAAGAGAATCAGCAAATAATTTGAATCTTCTTTTATGACTTCATATTTTGTGTTCCAACTTTCAGTGATGAGATTATCATAAGAAATCCCATAGATTTCGATATCTTGAGGGATATCAATTGTTATTGTTGCCCCTGAGGCCGGCTGGGCTAAATAACATGATACAGGTTGTAAAAAAAGGGTATCAGAATCGCAGGGTTTGACAGATATTGAGGGGAAGTAAATATAATTGTCTGAATCTATTGGTTGATAATGACATAAATTTATATCAAAAACATAAACGGTGCTTCCAGACAGGTTCTCATCTACTGCTCCTATGACTATTTCGTCATTGTTGTCATTGTTTAAATCGCCAGCACAGGCTATTGACCATCCAAAACGATCCCCTGCTTCCTCACCAGTGAATATAAAATCAGCATTTGAAGCATTCAGGATTGCAGGATAAGAACCGGATCTCCCTAAAACAACATATACCCTACCAGCATAATGGCCACCGACGTCATTTAAGTAAGAACTAATAAGTATGTCATCAAAACCATCTCCATTTATGTCTCCAGCATCGGATACAAAATGTCCAAAGCGATCACCACTTGCTTCGCCTGTTATGTCAAAAAGCAAACTTCCATCGATACCAGAATATACATAGACTTTACCGGTCCACTCGTTGTATAAATCTGCACCAACAACCACGTCAGGCCAGCCATCGCCGTTAACATCACCAGCACCAGAGGCACCAATGCCAAGTCTATCGTTTGAATTCTCGCCAAAAAATGAATAAATTACGTTGCCTGTTAAACCAGAGATAATCCAAGCTGCACCATTATTTGTTCCACTTGCATCATAACCTTCTGCTCCAACAATAAAGTCCTCATAACCATCCAAATCTATATCTCCAATACCGTCAACTGGATAACCAAAATGTAAATCCGGTTCTAGGCCTGTTAAAATATGGTACGCATCTGTGGCTGTCATACTCTTTGGAAACGGACCTGAAGAACCTAAAAATACATATACACGGCCAGCTATATTGCCACCTGCGTCATTCTCTGGTGCACCAACAACAACATCATCATAGCCATCGCCATTTACGTCACCAGCACTAGATACGGAGGATCCAAAGTAATCATTAGCAGCTTCACCGGTCAAGATGATTTCTGCATTGGAAGCAGATATAACCGAAGGAAAAGAACTTCTGCCAAAAAATACATAAGCTCGACCGGATTTGATACCACTTAATTCATTTAGAGGTGCTCCTATGATCACATCGTCATATCCATCGCTATTGATATCACCTGCATTTGATACACTACATCCAAAGCGATCGTTAACGTTTTCCCCTTGAAATTTATACAACAAGGAGCCATCAATTCCAGAATATATATAAGCTTCACTCAGAACACCGGGTGCTCCTGCAATAATATCATCATAGCCATCGTTATTGAAATCACCTGCTTTAGATATAGAGGCTCCAAGTTCATCATATTCAGTGCCGGTGATGGTAAATAACGGTTGACATAAGACATCTAAGGAATAATATATATTATCAAATCTACCCCAGGTATGAGCTCCAGGTACTGCAAAATCGTTATTGGGTCTGTAATTGGTTGTAGTTAGTAAATTCATATCAGGATCAAACGGACCAACATTAGATTCGCTATAAGAATATAGAATCGCTTGAGTGTTTATATTGAGTACCGTTATAGTAAGAGTGTTATCATTATTATTATATACTAATTTAGCATGATACCAGGTCTCATATTCCCACAGGTCTGTAAATTCATGACTTCCATATCCGTTTTCATCCCACCAGTTAAGATATGATCGTCTATTGTCGCCCAGAATAAGTCGAACATAAACGTCACTGTCAATGTCTAGATTAGAATTACTTAAACCGAAATTTAATCCAGAAGCACCACTTGAACCATTTACTATAAAATCCCATTCTAATTTGAATGCTTCATTGTTATAACCAACATAGTGGTAAGCATAATATCCTCCATAACTTATATTGATTTGATCAACATAATATGTTTCTGAAGATTGATCCCAATAATGATAGGTTGAATTGTTCGTTGTCCAATCCGGGTCAGCAGAAAAGTCGGTTTTATAAACCACTTGCCAATTTTGGGCAATTGATAAATTAACTAAAACCAAAGTCAGAATGGCTATTAGTTTTAATGTTTTCATTTGTTTATCACCTTATGTTTGTAGTTAAAAATAATATTGATAGTTAACTGATTAAGTGACCATATTATTAACCTCCCAATTAATAGTTACTGGATATAGTAAAATTCTTAGTTGAAATTATCACCTTCACTTCAATTACTTAATAGTCACTAAAAGGTGGTTTTGTGGAAAATAATAGTGCGGAAATTATTTTATATTATTTTCGAGGGTTCGGAGCTGGCCTTCTGTTACCCAGGTTGAATCAATCCAGTAGGTAACGGTATCTAATAACTTTTGTTTAAAAGAATCCCAGTTGACGGGTTTGAGTTTGTTCTCTGAAACAAGTTTGTTATAATATGTTATGTAATTATCGCTTAATTTCACATCATATATTCTTAAGGTATTGATATTTAAATAATAAAATAATAATAAATCTACCTTAATGTTATATATAAAATCTTCTCTTATTTCTATACAAAGAGTGCTGTCCGAATCAATCCTTACAAGGTGGGGATGATTGTAGCTTGTTTCACAAAAAGCAATCATTTCAGTTGGCGGAAACATAATATAACATAGTTGATTGCCGCGTTTTACCCAGGATAGGTCGTAGAGGCTGTCTTGATAGGGGGGACTCACTCCGAAAGACGAATCAGGTTTAACTATTAATAACCCGGCACAACTCATACGTCTATTCACACATCCAAAAACTGCACCTATTTTAGGAGAATATAAAAAGTGAGTACTATTACAATGTGTCGCCCCGGCATTTATGTACCAGCCTAGGGGGGTACCATCAATTTTCCAAAATCTTATTTGAGTACGGGAGGGATAACTGGCACTTGTGGAAGTGACTATTATATCAGTATCGAATCGCTCCATCTGAAAAAAATTGATATAAACACGCGTATACGCATTTCTAACCGTGTCGTCGTTGATATATTCATTACAGATGACAATTTCTTTGTTGCACAATATTTTGTCGTTATTATCATATATAAAGAGGTTATTATTATCTTCACAGAATATATTTTTTAATGAAGTAGGGGAGAAGGCAATTTCATTTTTTTTGTCTTTATCGAAATCACCAATCTTCCAACTGGTTAGCTCAGGGATTAACTCACATTCAAATTCTTTGTCCCAAAGGAAAGTAGAATCTACATTAAGGGCTCTGAATCCTTTTTCAGTTAACTGAACATATTGTGGATTCCAATCGAACCATAGCCAGGTTTTAGGAAAAATAAGGCAAGTCAGAAAATATGTAAGTAAAAAGAGCAATGGAATTTGGATAATAGTCATACGGTTGATGCGGGTGATCTTACGTATTATAAGGGTGCCTGTACATACTTTTTCATCGCGGATGATATTATGGTCTTCGATTACTTCCCGAAGGTTATTATGGCCAATTAAATACAGGTGGCGGTGTGGGTATTGTCGATTAAGCTTTTCCAAATGCAGCTTTGCCCGGGTTAAATTTATTTCCGGTAAAATTAAATATTTTATAGGTGAGAAAAAAGCGCGTTCTATTTTATGAAAAAGAGTATCATTATTTACAGGTGCTAACTTGCCTTCAGCATCGATGCTCCCGGTAAGCGTGACCTCACTGCTGATGAATTTATCAAAGCGGGTTATATCGGGTTTGATCAATTGGGTGTAAGCTACCAAGGCAAAAGCCAGGCCGATTGAGTCACCGGTGAAAGTCTGTTGACTGTCAGTAATTGAAAAGTGTGAATGGTAGCCATGTATTGTTTTATCCACCTGATGCAGGTTTAAAAAAAGTTGACGCACGGCTTTCAGAGCATCATAAGCAACGCCGATAAAGGGGTCATCAGGGGTTTTTATCTGGTTATGAAAAGTAACCTCGTCGATGGAATCTTGATTAGAATTCAACTCTACCCGTCCGGTAAGCTGTTTCATCCGCCCCCGGCATTGCATACCCAGATCGTCTTTTTCGACAAACAGACAGAAAACACCTTTCGGACTGGTCGATTCCTGGATACTTTCCCAGTTAATCTGGATGTCAAGAAGAAAGCGATATAGTTTCGGGTATTTAGAACGTGCTCGAAGGCTTATTTCCCTGAGGGAGTCGAGTTCGTTAGTTTCTGCTATATCATCGGTTTTAATATTGAAACTGGCATTAAAATATTTTTCGCAGAAAGACAGAGCTTGTTTGAATTCTCCGATAAAGAAGAGTTTTTTAATCAATATGCTGATGGTTTTATTATATGTTTTGTCAATTTTAGGGATAACGATTTCTTTAAGAACCTCGGCGACATTTGAAATAGACTGTAATTCATCAATTGTTAAGTCTTTCAGGCTGTTAAGTTCAATCAGAGTATTAAACAGGGCATTGTATTCTTCGAAATAAGTCTTATAAGCAGTATTATCCTTATGAGGCTCAAGTTTTGACCAGAAACGAGCCAGGTGCATTATTTTAATGTCCGGTGCGAATACGGAATTTAATTCGGATTTTAGTTTTATAAAGTCGCGAGTGAATTTTAATAACGATTCCGGCATTTAGCAGTATAATCTTATTTTTATGGCTTTATCAGTTTTATGCAGGTTGAAAGTAACCGGTGTCATCGGCCCGGCTGTTTTGGTTTCAACCAGTTCTTCCTGATTAACAACTACTTTGACCTCCGGGAAATCGCTGTGACCATCGAGTTCCAGTATCCTGAGCGACAGCTGCTTCCCTGCGGTTTTACCTTCAAAGGTAATTTGGATCCTGTCATTATGGTCTGTTTCAAGGATGATTTCTTTTTGGTATTCCGTTTTATCCGGGTCGTATTCAAGGGGGGCAAGTTCGAACACAGCTTCGGGTAATTTTATTTGCCACTTATATTGGGTTATATCTGAGGTAAAAGGTTTATCTAAATTTGCCCGACCTGAGAAGTCGGTAATTTGTTCAATCTCAAGTTCGGGTACTTGCACCAGGGCGTGGGCTACCATTTCCGGGTTGTCACTTACCAATTGCAGGTAATCTTGATTATTATTCTTGTTGCGCATGACCAGCAGGACTAATTCCGGATCTTCGGAGTAAAAGGTTGCCAGATTGATGATATCAGGCTGAATTTCAGCCTTTCCGTCAGCAGCCAGATAGGTGTCAAGAGGGGTAGTTTCAGAGAGCAAATACAGCTCTATTACTTTATTTTTATCAGCTCCATAGTATAGTTTTTTAGCAGAAGCTTCACCTTCAGGAGATAAAACCATGTCAGAAACTGACTCAAGAGTATCACAGTACAACTGGTAATTTTCGAGGTATTCCCGGCAGAATTCGCATTCTTTAAGGTGCTTTTCGAGTTTGTTGATTTTATCGGTATCGAGAATTTTTTTCTCGACATAAAGTTCTATGTCCCTCTTAGAAAAATGCACACTACTTCCTTTTATTCTATTCCAAAATTATAATAGTACCCAAAAGCCCGAATTGTAGAATTATTTTTCAAACGTTTTTTCAAATCTTCAAGCGCTTTACTTATAATGGTTTCAAAAATATTTTTATACTTATCGAGGTATTCCTTAGAATTAATCTCAGGGAACATCTCATAGAAATATGACGGTATCGAGTCGGTGTCTCCATAGAAACCGAAATCGGATAAATAGATATCCACTGCCTGTAATAGTAATTGGGCTTGTTCCGGTGAGATCTTACCTTTGTCGTTATATTTCTTAATGACTGCCGGCATAAGCCAGTCGAGGGTTTCTTTTTTTACATCTGTTATAGCTTTATAAAGTTCAGGAAGCATTGGTTTTACCGGCTGTGGGCAATGACCGTCGAGTTCAACATATTTCATATTAATTGTAATTATGGCTCGAAGTAGTTCATGCTTTTTTATGAAATTTTGATATTCGGATTCGTTTTCAAGCAGTTCAAATATTTTATGACACCATTCGGGCCGGTTCTTGGATAAAAAATATGCCTCTTCAGTTATATAAAGCAGTTTATCGTAAGATAAAGGAGGTTTATCTTTACGTAAATTGTTGTTGTTTTTCATGAGGTAGAAATATTCGATAAAATTATTTGATAATTTAAAGGACGAGTATTCTTGGCGACGAAGGATTTCCTTAAGCCCTTTTTTCAGTTTTTCAATTTGAGGATCATAACCGGCCTTTTTAAGAGCTTCCTGTTTTATATATGCTCTATGGAGAATAGTGTATTTATCGTATAAAAGCTCTTCGTCGATATTGTCCAGTGGCAGTAATTTTTCACCTTTAAAATAATTGAATATAACGAAATAACGTTGATTCGGATTACTTTGAAAAAAATATCCGAGGATATCAATAGCCAGGGTTTCGAAATATTTGTTGGGATTTGAATTGTCAACCGGAAATTTAAAACCCTTATACTGGAGGTATTTCAGGTTAGTAATTGTCAGATATAGAGTATGTTTAAATAGTTTTAGGAAATTTACCTTATTAGGCTGGAGTAAAAAATCTTTCAGGATTTTAAATTTATTATTAGGTTGCGAAATATCCACTTTCCCAGACCTGACTCACGGAATGAGTTTTAAATCACAGATTGATAATCAAATTTGAAATACGGCTTTTCTTACATTAAAGATATATAAACTGATTGTATTTTTCAATAGAATAATGGATAAAGTTGTTTAACTATAAAATCCTGTCTTATCTGAATCACTCAGCTATTTAGGCTATTGCTATAGTAAAAAAGCCCGGTATTTCGAACCGGGCTTTTATAAGTTAATATTTTATTACTTCAATAGCACCATCTTCTTGGTCTCCACTATATCACCAGCAGTTATCTTATAGAAATAAACACCGCTGGCTTGATTAGAGGCATCCCACTGAAGAGTATGGTGGCCGGCCTCGAGGTTCTTATCTATCAGCGTAGCTACTTTCTGACCCATGATATTGAAGATTTCCAGTTTTACATTACAGGGGGAAGGCAGGTCAAAACCTATTTCCGTATAAGGATTGAAGGGGTTGGGGTAGTTCTGGTATAGTGAGAATTTCTCAGGTATTATATCTTCTGGTTCTGATTGAGCATAAAGTGTGCTGATTTTAATAAGGTTTGTATTACTCTGCCAGATGATTACTGAGGTGGTTTTCACACCGTTGACATAAATAAATACTGTGTCTTTTTCCTTAGGATATAATTTAGTCTCATCGCTGGTTTCATCATATCCGTAAACAGGTGTAAATTTCAAGATACCTTTTTGATAGTTTGATTGACCGCAGAGAGTCCCTTTTGAAGTATGAATTTCAATATTTGAACCTTCAACAATCTCAGAACCGTCTATAGTATTTTTTTCACCATAAATAGAAATCCAATTCCGTGTCGGAAACGGCTTTTGAATGGTAACATCAGCCAGGTTCTGGGTATATGGTTCGCGAAACGTTGAGAACCCGGGGTAATTTAGGATGTCATGATCGTTAACCTGTACCCAATAACCTAATCCTGGTTTCATCATATTCAGGGTGTTGAAGGACCAATCAGGTTTATATACAGCCAGACTATCACTGTAACCCAGGACCTGAACAAGAGTGTTTTCTATTGAAACTAGTGCATAAACAGGCAGATATGACATGTCAGGCCAATAACTGATTAAATTCCAACCTTTATATAGATTGAGGATATCGTTTTGATTGATCAAGTCTCCGCAAATAGTGATAGTAGTGTCGCAGTTCGTTTTTATCCAGTAACCATGATAGTAATCAAGATTATTTAAAGTAGAAAAGAGTTCGAGGTCTGGATCATAAGTTAAACCGCCCCGGTCGAAACTTACAATCATGTCGACACAATCTTGTATAGGTTCTATGAATTCGTCAATTTGTGGGGAATATTGTACATTCCATGATATCAGGTTCCAGCCGTTTTTCAAGCGTATATCAAGACATCGTTCAGTAAAGAACTGACAGACTTCGATTCGAGCTCCGTTTTCCGTCCATATAACCGGCGGATTGGTTATCACGGGCGTACTGTTAATTCGGAAAGAGATGGTATCGCCTGGTTCAGCTCCTTCGTCTTCATCGCTGTAAATATCATCCCGATAGACAGGCATAAAGCCGAAAGAACCCTTAGTTCTAACGGTATCTTCGCCACAGAGAACTTCGTCCGGATCGAAAGCTTGTATCAATGAGCCTTGAACAGGCAGGGAGTTGTCAATCTGTACAAAATCACAGTACAGGCTTATCCATTCATTTGTTGGATGTACCTGTTGTCCTGCGAAGAAAGTCAGGGTAAAAATCGTCTTGTTTCCGTTATTATCACTAATATACAAAGAAATAGAATGGTTTCCTTCGCTCCAGAGAGAATCAGGGTAGGGTGAAATGGTAATCATAGCATGGTAGATATCAGAGGCTGTAATAAATGGCATCACTGTATCGCCATCAATGAGGGTTATTATCGAACCAAAATCAATGCCGCTAGCATTCAGGGTCGTGTCGGAGGCGTAGATGATGATAGGATCAAAGTAGTTTTCCAGCAGCGAATTATCCTCAATATTGGTTGAGTCGATCAGCGGTGGAATGGAATCTTGAGGTAGTTCCATGATCCCAGTGAAATATTGTCCACCCCTATCAATATTTCCGACCACGGTGTCTCCGATAATGGTACTAGGTAGAAGAATAGCAAAACATGAGTCATCATCCCAGTGGAGGAGTTGAAGTTTGATACGATCGTCGGGGGAGAAACCAGCCCACACAAGGTCCGAGTCTGTTACGACTATTTTACAGATCACGCTTTTGTTATAAACATTTACAACTGTTTCAGAGGAATCCAGAATTTGAAAATTATAAGCATTGCCTACTCCAGTCAAAGGAGTAAGAAGGTTTTTTTTAAGATCAGTTTTTGTTAGAGTACCGGGATATTTAGCCCATGTCTTGTAGGGCAGGATATTGTTACTTCCAGGCGATGACTGAAGATATATTCTGGGATCGAATTTCGCGAGCTCACCATAATATTGTTTAATAGCTGTTTCCGAAGCGATTATTACCTGTGCTCCACCATTAATAAAATTGCCACTGGTTTGCAAGACTGTTTCCCCGATTGAGGCAAGGATTTCCTTGAGGACTTCAACCCTATCTTTCAGGCGATCCATAATAATGTTTATTGATTGTTCAATCAGGGTCGTCATTATCTCTCCAAAACCCAGGTTGTCCACAGGAGATGAATTGTAAGATGCTTCCGTATAAGCAGTACCAAAAACTAATCCTTTTATCGATCCTGTTTTATCAGTATATTCCAAAGACTCTGTCCATTTAAATTTTCCCCCGATTGAACCATGAAATATTAGTAGATTTAAATCAATTAAGATTTTCGGCTCTGTAACAGTAACTAAAGCTGTCGTTCGTTCAAAAGATATTTTAGCATTTGCTACTTCTTTAACTGTGGTGGAAAGAGATTTGACAAAATCATTAATTAACGGATCGTGTCCCAGGAATAATTCGGGGGCAGGTGAGGTAGCAATTTTGACCATATTTAAAGATTCGTCGACAATAGTATTAACGGTATTTCCTTGTATGGTAAAAGAGGTGGTCGCTAGATTATGAGTTGTGCTGATATCATTGATCTCTGTATTGTCAAAAGTAATCCCTAATTTTACATCATTAAGAGAACCATTTTCAGAATAAGTTGCTTTAAAGGTTGACATTACACCGAATTGCCAGTCAGTTAAAGGCAAGGTGTTGATAATTGCAATTGCCTTATGATTATCATCTTCAGTGAAGGCAGCATAGATTGAGCGTTGTAAGTTTGTCATTTCGTGTGAAAAATAACCTTCAAGTCCGATGCCAACACCATGTCCTATGTGCTGATCTGAAAAAATTGAGTGTGTGTACCATTCCGTGTAATATTTCAAGCCGAATTTAGTTGTTGTGGTTGGACAAGAAAAGGAGATTCGATTTTTCCAGAAATTTTCGAATATAAAATCACCTTCAGGACCCAGTGTCAGATCCAGTTGTCCGTCGTACCCAAGACCCATGACATCTGTGCTGTTAAGAATGGTATTATTTAAATTTTGTAATGATAACACATGTTCTATTAACGTATTCACAAACCAGGCAAAAGTGGGTGTAAAAGTATTTTTTATAACAAGAATTATCGGCTCGCATAATATTGATGTTTGACAAAGAACCTGATCATCATCTGTGAAAGGTTGATCGTATGAAAATACTTGATTACCTACATACGTAACATCACTGCTTAACTCACCCAGATCTCCCGCTCTTACACCAATTGGTCCCGGAGGAATAGAAAATTTAGCCAACCTCAGCGAACCACCAAAACCCATTTCAAGTCTTCGACCTAACATTCCGATATTATAAGGGCTGTTGTCAAGAACGCGTTTAAGGTTATAGGATAAACCCAAGCCCAGGGTGCCGCGACGAGACAGAGAAAGTGCGCTTATTCCTAAGCCACCGGCATCGACACCAGGTGAAATTGTTAGTGAAGGAATTAAATCGTATTTTTTTGTCCAAGTCATAGGAACGATTTTGACGGTAAACGAAGGAGCCCTGTCGAGGGTGACTCGCTCTCCGTTTAATTCAGCATGATCATAATTGTTCCATCCGAATTGCCCAGTAAAGGTCCAGCCTAGAGCATCGAAATAATCGGGGTCGATGAAAATTTCCAGAACGCCGTCCTGATTGGATTCATAGGACTGACCATCGGCAGTGAACAATCGTAATCCGGAGACCGGTACGGTATGGTTATCGAGTTCGGTTATGCGATAGTAACGATGAAGTGTACCCCCCTGCATTATTTCGCTGGGGTTGGACCATTCGGGCATAAGGCTCATTATGTGATATATTTTAAGATTGGTGCACTCCAGCACAACCGTGGTAGTAGTTTGCTGAGACACACCACAAGCATTAGCTGAGACGGTTAAATCACAATTTGGAACGGGGCAAGTCGATGGTGACCATTGGCCGCTGTACCGGCCGTTACCCGCATTACCCAGTTGTATCGACTGACCGTCACAGGCTGATAGTGTGACGGTGGCACCGTCGTAAGCCGCACCGTCCTGGTCCGCCACGAAAGCCTCGACTGTCACCGGTTCGTGAGAAAGAAATGTTGAACCGTTTGCCGGCGATTCAATAGTCAGCTGAAGAGTGTTTGGAGCTTCGTGAAGATATGGTCGATTTAGAAGAATCTGAACAGCGTCATCAAGGCTTTCCGAACAAAGCCATTCGGTGTACTGGACTTTGCATTCACACATACGGGCGCCGGTGGAAATAACATAGTGCCCTCCGTTCATGTGTACCGTTGATAACTCCACAACATCGGTCACGGGTCCCGATTCCGAATAATTCAAAAAAGCCGGATCGACTTCGAAATTATAGTTGCCGTCTGGGATCATATTTTCCAAACGGCCGACCGAATGTCCGTTAACAGCAATGTTGACATCATGTGGTCGAGCTTGCCACCCTGGTGGAATCGAGAAATCGAGGGACAGGTTGACTTCTTCATTGAAGTCTGCTTTTTGTGAAGAAACGGGTCTTAAAGAATTTAGATAAATCTGAATAGTATTGCGATTAGTGCAGTACCAATCTTTATGGTTGTTCTGACAGACGATTACATTGTCAATAGTTGTGACGTATATGTCTTTACTGCAACAGTCCCGAAGAGGATAAATGATCGAGTTGCCGGCGGCACTGGCTGTTAGAGTAGCAGAGCAATCATCCTGGTTTATGGAAGATTTACTGGATTCTGTATCAAATGAAGGAATTACCTGGAAAGTAATCGAAGTTCCTTTGGCCAGCCGGGCATGATTGATATTGGGTTCAATCAGCATAAATACATTCGACATCTCAGTGACATCAATTTTAAGATCACTTATTAAATCGCCGTCATTAACCAGTCTCAAGGTGCGCACCATGGTAGAGGAATCGAAAGCGACTTCCTCAAAGTGAAAACGTATGTCAGGGTTGTTTATATGAACCAAAGCGGAAGCATAATCGACAATGGGTTCTTCGGTATCTTCGTCACAAAGAAGGCGAAAAGTTAGGTTGTAATCTCTTAGGCGAGTATCCTGTGCGTGTATAGCGAAATCGATGTCAGCTGTTTGTCCGGCTTCCAGATATAAGGTCTCATCGATACTGCCGCTGCCGATAAAGCCGACTACCAGGTCGCTGTATTCATTGATCGCCTCCACCAGAACCGTGTGCGGCACTTCATCTTCGTTCATAACGGTAATTTGTTTGACCTGGCCGTAATCTCGTTCGATATTGAAATGATAGGGTTTGTTGGTAAAGACGATGCCGTTATCGACAGTAAAAGACCTGATTTCACTCTGTGATACGCTGCATTCATCGGCAACTTGAACAAACCATTCATAACGAGTATTTCTGGTTAAATCGGTTAGCAGTGCCTCGTGCTGGATTCCGGAAGTAGCAGTCACACTATGAAATTCGATATCGTTAGTAACGCGATAGAAGACTTCCACAGTGGCGTCTGTTAGAGTACTCCAAATGATAGAAACATCATTAGAACCCATTACCTGACCGTTGATAGGTAATAGACCTACAATAACTGGATGTGTATCAACAATTAATATACACTGAGATATAGAAGAAAAACCTGCATCAGATGAATTGGCCTTAACCTGGTAATAGTATGTTCCACCAATACCAGTGCATTCATCCGGTGTTACTATTTTAAGAGAAGTTGTTTTGATTCCACCAGCCATTAGCCATATCTGAGTTTGCTCCATTGTTGCCCATCCATCCGGTAATCCTGTTATATTCAAATCAACCGTGGTAGTTTTAGGATTGTTATTTATTATAGTAATCTCGACTTGGACAGTATCTCCGACCCCCGCGGTTAGTTGAGGTGGATTAAGAAGAACCGATAGACCGGAATTACATATGGGCTGTAGCTGGTATGATAGGGTGTTATTAAGATCATTGTCTTCAACAATAAGGTCTGAGGGGTCAACTATTGCAGTTAAGCTATATACCTGGCAGAAACCAACCGTCCAGTCAAAAGTTACAGTGGTTTGACCACCTGCTGGTAAACCCTGAACTGTGGTTGTGCCAATAATGGCGTTACTTGTATCGTCAACCAAGTTTATGTAAAACTCACCTACTGCGGTATCGCCACGGTTTTCAACGGTAGCAGTTACAATGACATTCTGGCCTTCATACGGATTGACGGGTTGAAAGGAAAGATTATGACAGGTCAGGTCAGGCAATTTAGCTGTCTTACCGAAAGTAATGTTATCAGCATATACTTTCAGGTTATCAACAGAAGAGTTAACCCAGGTGCGTATAGCCAATGTGCCGCGGTCGGTGATTCTCTGGTCGTAAGCTATAAGTGTATCGATGCTGTTGACTACAGCAAGAATGAGTCCTGTAGAAGTATTGCGTGCAACATCTATTGAAAACCACTCATGTCGTGAAACGATTGGGCTTTTGGGACCAGCCAGAATCTCGCGTGTACCATCTACTATTGCTGCTATCTCATAAGTAGGATTGTCTGTTCCCAGCGGATTGACAGCTACTTCGTAGTAATTAGATGAATTCTGGTACTGAAATCTGAAGCCTACATCACCACGCTGGTTGGCGACCATGAAATTGCCGGAATACTCACCATCAGCAGCGGTAAAACCGCTCCGAACCGCGACTATTTCATATGTTGAACCAGGATTGAATTGCATTGAATAAAGACTACCTGCAGCCTGGTCATCAGAAACTGAAATACTGTTATTGATTGCAATCCAGTTGCCGACAGTCGCGTCTTCGAAACGATCGGTAAAGGGTATTACTGGTTCATCGAATCCAGCCCAGGTAGCACATGTTTGAGGGCTGTTGGATGCTTCGTTTGAATGCAACCAGATAGT
>JAQUSF010000132.1 GCA_028715215.1 Candidatus Zixiibacteriota bacterium | reverse complement strand
ATTGCCCGATTGTCCTTAAAAGAAATTAAGGTTTAGAACCTTTTTCATACCGCCCTCGTTAAAACGGGGGCGGTTTTTTTTTGGGCTTTAAATGAAAAACTCGGGGAATTCAATTTAGAAGTTAATTGACTTTCGTAGGTATATTCGATTTAGTCTTAAATAATTATGATATTTGATAGGGCGTCAGACAAACCGGGAGAATAATTATTGACGATAAGATTTGTCCTGATTTTTTTTACCGGAATAGAGAAGTAATACCGGAATGAGTATAAAAAAGAGGGCGCTACTCTGGTTGGGTAGAGGGGGCTAGGAAACTACCCAGGGACAGCAGAGAGTCACCCTCGTAACTTTATATTAAAAAATATTTTAATTGACTAAAAAGTCAAGTATTTTTTAATGAAATAGCCCTAAGCCCGTTTATTAATATATCGTCAATAAACTACAATCTTAACAGGTATGGTTAAAAAAAATGGATTTTTTTCTCCCGCCAGGTTCACTACTACTCGAAAACATGATTGGTGAGTACCCGTATTCAGATTATCGTGGGGCTTGATTTCCATCGCAACTTCTTTTCCCATCCTGGCTTTCTTTTCGAGAACCGTTACCTGGAAGACCGTGTCATAGGGTTCGATGCGGGTAATTTCATATTCTTCAAAGGTTGTATTTCTTATTTTAATATTTTTAGGTTTCTGACCGGGTATAAAAAACAAAAAAGGCTGGTCCGGTTGTAAGCCTTTAGGCCAGCGGCCGACATCGGAAATAAACTGTAATGTTGTCGCCCGGCCATCACTGGCATGAACAGTTATTGATTTTCTGGTCGGTCCGTAGAAATGAGTGGTTTCATAAGTCAATTTAATGGGGATCGTGTCTCCGGGATTAACGGTCGAATCCCGCAAAACAATGGCGGAACACTCGCAGGGTACTTCGACCGAGTCAACCTTGACAGGCTTATCGCCGTCATTGTACATTTTAAAATCATGAAAGACTTTCAGGTCAACACCCACCTGGCCGAAATCATACAGTGTTTCCATGAATTTCAGTCCCTTGTAACTTTCTGCCAGAACCTGATGAAAACCGGTGCTAATAATCATACCCAGGGTGAAGAAAAAAGCTTTTTTCATTTGGTCACCTTTTCATTGAAAACCGGCATAAAACCGTTTTTTTGCATCCAGGTGTCATTGTAACATTTACTCAGGTAACGGATACCGGCGTCGCCGAAAATTCCGACAATAAGGGCTTCGGGACCAAGTTCGGCGGCTATCCGTTCCATGGCAAAGGCAACTGAGCCCGAGGAACCGCCGCCGGAAATGCCTTCGGTGCGGGCAATAAGACGCGCCCGGTTGAAGGAGTCACGATCAGAGACGGTGATTACGTCATCCACGACTTGCCGGTCAAGAGCCTTGGTGACAACGTCGGAGCCGATTCCTTCCACTTTGTAATTGGAAGCGACAACTTCCCGATTGGATTTGATATACTCGGCGAAAATGGAACCTTCAGGGTCAACCGCAATGGCTTTGATAGCCGGATTTTTTTCCTTGAGGAAACGGGCGGCTCCGGAGAATGTTCCCCCGGTACCGATACCGGCTACAAAATGGGTCACCTGGCCGTCGGTATCCTCCCAAATTTCCGGACCGGTGGTAAGATAGTGAGCCTCGATATTATCCTGGTTATGATACTGGTCAAGGTCAAAATAGCCCTTTTCCAGAGCCAGGCGTCTGGCCACGGCATAAAAACTTTCAGGGTCGTCGTGATTTACTTCCGGTGTGATAATGACTTCAGCGCCGTATGATTTTATCAGGTCAATTTTCTCCTGGCTGGTTTTAACCGGCGTCACCAGGATGGCTTTCAGTCCGAAAAGGGTGGCCACCATAGCCAGGGCGGAACCGGTATTCCCGGAGGTATTGTCGATAACGGTATCGCCAGGTTTCAGACGGCCTTCTCTGAAGGCTTTTTTGATGATGTGCAGGGTCATGCGGTCTTTTAAAGAACCGGTCGGATTGAAAAATTCAAGTTTGACATACGCCCGGGGACCGTTGGGAGGAATGCCGGTACGGAGTCTGACCAGGGGTGTATGGCCTATCAACTGGGTTATGTTTTCAAATAATCGCATATATTTACCTCAAAGTCCTATGATTTTATACAATTTTATAATGATTATCAACATATTTTATTTGATTTTACCTTTGTTTTAAGTTGACATTAAAGGACGGCATTTTTTTATATGATTAAATAGTAAAATTTAAGGATTATAATGGAAATTATGAGGAGGATTGGACATATGAAACGCTACTGGCTTGTTTTGGTTGTTTTCCTGTCACTGGCTTTATTGGTCGGATGTTCCGAGGATTCAAAGAAGGAAGCGGCCAAGCTGGAGCAGGAAATGATGGGGGGAAGCCAGGCTTCGGATTCCGTATTAGCGTCCCCGAAAGATACTTTTGGACAAGCTTCGAAGCCCCTGGATGCCGCCGCGGTCCCTGTTGAAGAAAGAGATTATGATATCCCGTCACAACCCGCCGGGAGCGGTTATACTGTTCAGGTGGCCAGTTGCGAATCAAAGGAATTCGCCAGGCACCTGATTAAGACTTATACCGACAGGGGTTACGAACCTTATATGACTCAGGTAGAGGTAGGCGGACAGACATACTATCGTATTCGCATAGGTAATTTCAGCAGTAAGGGAGAAGCCGACCGGCTTAAAGCCGAATTGATCGACAGGTATTCTATCAGCGCCTGGATTGATTATAATCAGTAATTTTTTATAGTTTGTTTTTTTTCGGCAGCAGGTCATATAATAATATGACCTGTTTCTGATTATAACCATTTTCTCTCTGCCATTAAGAAACTTTTCCCTGTACCTCTCGTAGATTAAATATAATTTAAGTAGTAAATAAAAACTTCTGGTAGGACTTGTTCAATTATGTTAAGGGCAGTAATCCTGACAATAATGATAATTTTCCTGCTTCTTTTAGTATGCGGTGGCGGTTTTGGCATAATTCTGGGTCTGGTTGGAGGTATAATAGGCTTGATTGGCTCCCTGGTTGGGGTTCTAATCGGTATCATCGGCGGCGTGTTCGGAGCTATGATGGGAGTATTGATACCTCTGATTTTTGTCGGCGTCCCGGTGATTATCGTGGTTCTGGTGGTAGCGGGCATTATTCATCTTGTTTAACACGGAAATTGTTATTTTAAACAAAACCGGGCGGGTATTTCTTTGGCTTGATACTACCCGATCCTGCCTGGATTAACCAATGGAACATTATCAAAAATTTGGAAGTTCTAACCCTGAGATAAGAATTGAAACCCCGTGTATGAGGGAAAATTTACCCCATAAAAAAACGGCAGGCCAGATACCTGCCGTTTTTTTATGTTCAGGGAGTTTTATTCTTTTTTAAGGTTTTTGTCGAAAAATTCCACCTGTTTACGGTATTCCGCTATGATATTTACTCTTTTCGAGGCTCCGTGACCTTCATCGGGGAATATCAGGGAATCCACCACCCCGCCTTTATCTTTGATGGCTTTAATAATTTGCCGGGCTTCATAAATGGGGACCCGGGGGTCGTTGACGCCGTGAACGACCAGAAGGGGTGTTTTTATCTGGTCGGCTTTCCAGATAGGGGAAATTTCTTTTAAAAATTCCGGGTCCGACAGCGGGCCATATTCCGATTCGCGCAGGTGGCGGCGATAATCGGCGGTCTTTTCCAGAAAGCTCTGAAAATTGACTATACCGACTGTATTGACCGCGGCTGAAAGCAAATCGGGGTACTCGGTTATCATACCCATAACTACGTAACCGCCATAGGAACCGCCCCTGATAGCAATCATCCCCGGAGCGGTGTATTTATTCTCAATCAGGTAATCAACACCAGCCTTGTAGTCTTTCAGGGAGTTTTTTCTGTTTTTATAGTTATCCAGATTGAGGTATTTAAGGCCGTAACCTGAAGAGCCGCGCGGATTGGGGGCGAGAATACCGTAACCGTTTAAAAGAAAATATTGAATATTTCTCTGAAACGCGGGTTGAAACTGGCCTTCCGGGCCCCCGTGGGCATTTACAATAAACGGCACCGGTTTGCCTTCCTGGTAGTTGGGGGGAAGATACAAGAAAGCAGGTATTTCAAGTCCATCGAAGCTCTTGTAACGGATGAGTTTGGGTTCTATGAACATTTCCCGGTCAATACCGGCGTAAATGGAAAAAGTCAGCTGTTTAAGAACCTGCTTGAAGGGATTCCAATGCCAGATATCCTGAGCCCGGGATGGACCGTTAAAGGAAATAAGCATTTCGCCGTTTTTATTCCAGCCACCGAGTCCCAGAATACCTTCCAGGGGGGGGCTGGGGAGTTCTTTTAGAGTTTCAACTTCACGAATTTTCAGATGCATGTAGCCATCTTCGTTTACCTCGGCCGCCATATACTTATAATCGCGGGAGATGCCAAGATTTTCGATTTCCCATTTCGGGTCAATCCAGCCGTCATTAATAAATGTTACTTTAAAAGACCCCACTTTCATTTTGGCCAGCCGATTGATGCCGTCTTCGTTAAAATTACTAGTCAACCAGATGGTTTTATTGTCTGGCATTAATGTGGCATTGGAATACGTAACGTCGTCATTGTCATCGTTAAGTTGTTGAATTTCTCCGGTTTCAAGATTAAGCAGATACAGGTCGTTATTGACATTGGAAGTATACAGGTATACCAGCATGTATTTGCCATCCTGAGACAGGTCGGCAATGGAGAGAGTGCCATGAACACCGGTAGTATCACCCATAATCTTACGTGTTTCACCAGTTATGATATCTTTCTGATAAAGATGAAAATCCTTTTTATTTTCTTCATTAGACCGATAAAAAATCGACCGGTCATCGATATTCCAGACTACCGAACCGAACTGAATATTATCAAAATAGGTTATTTGTACCGTACGTCCGGTTTTAGTATCCATCAGGTACAGCTGGGATTGTTCGGAGCCGCCTATAGAAGCTCCGACAATAGCCATGTCGCCTCCCCAGCTCAGGACGAAGAAATCAAGACCGTCTTCGAATGTCGATAATTGATAAGGCCAGCCCTGGGCATTTATCCGGTACACCTGGTTGGCACCGGACATCGATGATATAAAATAAACATTCTGACCGTCCCAGGAATATCCGGCCGGTGCAGCCTGGCCTATTTGCAGAAAGGTGGCGATATCAGGAATATACTGACCGGTGCCAAGTGGTGTTTTTTCCTTGATGCCGGACTGGGTAAAAGCGCCGGACATGATTAACAGAATTAGGGTGAGGATTAAAAAGAAAGAGATGATAATTTTGGATTTCACGAAATCCTCCTTACATGGAAAGTTTGCTAACAATAACTTTCTGAAAATAGGAGGAAATCACCTGTTTGGCAACAGGAAAATAGCCGGCCGAAATACCGACAGGGTATGTCAGCCGGCGGGAATTAAATTTTTTCTTCCTTGAGTGTTTTTTTTTCGATGGAAGTGAATTTATAGCAGGTTTTTTCCTCTTCTTCATAGAGGACCCGACGGTAAAATTCACAGTTATAGCAGGCTTTTTTCCTGCTGAAGACGGCGGGGTCGTTGCGGTAGGCTGAATCGCAAACCTGCCAGCATACTCTTCCGGCGGCAATACCACCGTTGGTGCCATCTTGTTTCATGGCTGTTGCGACGGGACACACTCCCAAAACATCCGCCAGAAGCCCGCCTTTCTCTCTCCCACAATTTTTGAACTGCCAGCAATTAAGCTTCTGAGACATGTCGATAACCCTAACCTGATTTTAATTAGCTTCAATCACCCTCAAAACAGCACTGTATTTTTTATCCGTGTTAAACTGGTTCATCTGTTCTTCAGTCGCCAGTTCCTTGAATTTTTCATAGCTTTTTTTGACGTTCTTAAGGTCGTTATCACCCAGGTAACTCAGCATCAGGAACTGATAAATTTGTGGATTTCCGGGGTCAAGAGAACGGGCATCCTTGAAGTGCTTGATAGCTTTCTTATAGTACCCCTGCTTAAAGCGGGCTTCGCCTAAACCATAATAAGCCTGAGTGTTATGTTTATCGAGTTGAATAACGGATTCGTAATCGGTGATAGCCGCTATTTCTTCACCTTTGTTAAGGTATAAGTAAGCTCGCCCCAGACGGGCGGTAATTGACTTAGGGTCATTTTCAACCGCTTTATTGTAAGCCGTGATAGCCTGATTGATATCTTTACGGAACTGGTAAATTTCCGCGGCCCGGACGAAATCATCATGCGCGGCACTTTTCTGGCCGGTTTTCAGATATACTTCAGCCCGGGTATGATAAGCTTCGGCATAGCTGTTTTTCACTTCGATAGCTTTGGTCAAATCGTCAATAGCTGTCTGGTACTGAGCGTCTTTATAAGCCGCCAGGGCGGAATTATAATAATCGGTTTCATTGTAAGTTTCTTTTTTCTGGGCAGTGGTCAGAGGTCTGAGAGTCACTTCCAACACTGTCGTATTACCGGCGACCAGGTTGACCGACCCGGTGGCACTCTGGTAACCGTCTTTGGATACGGTGTAGGTAAAGGTACCCGGTTTTAGTTTTGAATAGGTAAGGTTACCGGCTCCCATTACAGAGCCGTCCAGTTTCAGCCGGGCACCATCGACATTAGCCGCCAGGGTTATTTTAGCGTATTTGGATGTTCCGGAGGAAGCCGAAGCCGAAGGCGGGGTAGATAACTGGCTGCCGGAGGATGCGGTTTTGGTACTCGTAGGGGGTGTCGTCGGGCGCACCGGTTCTTTTGAAATATTGCTGATTTGTCCGTCCTGGTTTTGAGGCGGAGCTGTTTTTTCAGCCGTCAGATATTCTTTTTGCGGTTCCAGCATCAGAGTGGTGATGTCATCGTTGAAGATGGTGGTGGACGAAACGCCGACTACGGTTCCCTCGATAACATACTCTACCTTGTAAGTGCCGGCTGGCAGGAGTTCGGTTTGGAAAAATCCCTGGGGATTGGTTTTAGATCGGAAGAGCACACGTCTGAA
>JAQUSF010000131.1 GCA_028715215.1 Candidatus Zixiibacteriota bacterium | reverse complement strand
CGAACTGGAGAAAATCCTGTATTACGAAGTTTACATTATGGTCGACCCGGGGAATACTTCGTATGAAAAAGGAGATGTCATCTCTGAAGAGGAATTTCTTGAACTGGAAGAAGCCGGGAAGGAATTTGACGCCCGGATGGGCGCTGAGGCTATCAGGGACCTGTTGAAGGAAATCGATATCGATGACACCGTGGCCAACCTTCGGGCGCAGGTGAAGGTTGAAACTTCGGTTCAGCGCAAGAAGGATACTCTTAAGCGTTTACGGATATTTGAATCCTTCCGCCAGTCGCAAAACCGCCCGGATTGGATGGTCATGAACGTAATCCCCGTTATTCCTCCGGATTTGCGGCCCCTGGTTCCCCTTGAGGGCGGTCGTTTTGCCACTTCCGATTTGAATGATTTATACCGGCGCGTTATCAACCGTAACAACCGGCTTAAGAAACTCATTGAAATTCAGGCTCCTGATGTCATCTTGAGAAACGAAAAACGCATGCTTCAGGAATCGGTGGACGCTTTGTTTGATAATGGTCGTCGTACCCATTCGGTGCGCGGCGATTCCAAGAGGCCGCTGAAATCACTGTCGGATTTACTCAAGGGCAAACAGGGTCGTTTCCGTCAGAACCTTCTGGGTAAACGGGTTGATTATTCCGGACGGTCGGTTATTGTTGTCGGCCCCGAGCTCAAGTTGCATCAATGCGGCCTGCCCAAAAACATGGCTCTGGAGTTGTTCAAGCCGTTTATCATTATGAAACTGGAAGAGAAAGGCTATGTTCAAACGGTCAAGTCCGCCAAAAAACTGGTTGAAAAGGAACGCCCCGAGGTCTGGGATATTCTCGAGGAAATTATCGAAGACCATCCGGTCCTTTTAAACCGTGCGCCGACTTTGCACCGCCTGGGTATTCAGGCTTTTTATCCGGTTTTGGTTGAGGGCAAGGCGATCCGTTTGCATCCCCTGGTGTGTGCCGCTTTCAACGCCGACTTCGATGGCGACCAGATGGCGGTGCATGTTCCACTGTCATTTGAAGCTCAGCTGGAAGCCCGGGTGCTGATGCTCTCGACCAACAACATTCTCCTGCCGTCTTCGGGGCGACCCATTGCCGTTCCCTCGCAGGATATTGTCCTGGGCTGTTATTATCTGACTAAAATCCGTAAGAGTGATAAGGGCGAAGGTATGAGTTTCTTCTCGAGGGAAGAAGCCATGAACGCTTATGACGCCGGTTATGTCAGCATGCACGCCCTGATAAAAGTGCGTCTGAACGGCAAACTTCTTGAAACCACTCCCGGTCGCCTGATTTTTAACAGCATTCTGCCCAAGAAGATGGAATTTTTTAACGATATTGCCTCGAAAGGCAAACTGGAAAGCCTCGTAAGCGATACCTTCTGGCTCTACGGTCAACAGGAAACCATCAATCTGCTCGACCGTCTCAAGTATTACGGCTTTGAATATGCCACCCGGGCCGGGATTACGGTTTCTGTCGATGATTTTGTTATCCCGGAAGAGAAAAACAACCTTATCGAAAATGCCAAAAAGGAAGTGGCAAAAATTCAGAAACGGTACGAACGGGGGGTCATCACTAACGGGGAACGTTATAATCAGGTTATTGACACCTGGACAAGGACTACCAGTGAGGTTTCGGAAGTGATGTTCAGCAACCTGGCTTCCATCAACCAGGGCTTTAACCCGGTCTTTATGATGGCTGATTCCGGGGCCCGGGGTTCCAAGGAACAAATCCGTCAATTAGCAGGAATGCGCGGCCTGATGGCTAAACCGCAGAAAAAAATCACTGGTGGTGTCGGTGAAATTATCGAAACGCCGGTTATTTCCAATTTCCATGAAGGTCTCAGCGTTCAGGAATATTTCATCTCTACCCACGGTGCCCGAAAGGGCTTGGCCGATACGGCCTTAAAAACCGCTGACGCCGGTTATCTGACGCGACGGCTGGTTGATGTGGCGCAGGATGTAATTATTCGCGAAATTGACTGCGGCACTATCATGGGTCTGGAAGTGGCCGCCCTGAAAGAAGGTGAAGAGGTTATAGAATCCCTGCGCGACCGTATTCTCGGACGGGTTGCCCTTGATGACGTCTATGACCCCATATCGAGTGAAATGATTGTCACCGCCGGTCAGCAGATTGAAGAAAACGAAGCTTCCCAGATTGAAGAAGCCGGCGTTCATAGTGTCAGAATCCGTTCCGTGTTGACCTGTGAATCAAAATACGGTGTCTGCGCCAAATGCTACGGCCGTAACCTGGCCGACATGAAAATGGTCGATATCGGCGAGGCTGTAGGTGTTATCGCCGCTCAATCCATCGGCGAACCGGGCACCCAGCTGACTTTACGTACCTTCCATATCGGCGGTACGGCGGCTCGTATCGCCGAACAATCCCAGGTGGAATCAAAATATAACGGTATTATCAAGCTGGTAAATGTTAGCCTGGTGGAACGTGAAGACGGTACGTCGGTGGTCATCAGCCGGGATGGTGTGGGTGAAGCCCATGTGGTGGATGAAAAGGGACGTGTCCGTGCTCGTCTGAATCTGCCCTATGGTTGTCACCTTCTTATTAAAGATGGCACCAAAGTAAATAAGGGTGATTTCGTTTTCGAGTGGGACCCGTACACCGGTACGATTGTCTCCGAACGCGGGGGTAAGGTAAAGTTCAAAGATATCATTAAAGACATTACTTTCCGGGAAGAAATCGATGACCAGACCGGTTTGATTCAAATGAAGGTTATTGAACATCGCGACCGTACCCTGTTTCCGACAATAATGATTGAGAAGAACAATAAAACCATCGCCAGTTACCGGATTCCAACCGACGCCCAGCTTCAAGTGCAAGAGGGACAAATGGTTATGCCGGGCGACGCCCTGGTCAAAATGCCCCGCATGATTTCCAAATCAAGAGATATTACCGGTGGTCTGCCGCGGGTAGCGGAGCTTTTTGAAGCTCGACGTCCCCAGGACCCGGCGGTCATTTCCGAGGTTGACGGGATTGTCGAATTCGGAAAGATTGTCCGTGGCCAGCAACAGATTATCGTCAAAGGCGAGCAGGACGAAATTAAGGATTACCTGATTCCTCACGGCAAGCACCTGATGGTTCATGATGGGGATGTAGTCAAGGCGGGTGACCGCCTTTGCGAAGGTTCGGTGGACCCGCATGATATCCTCCGGATTCTGGGTGTTTATGCCGTTCAGGCTTATCTGGTAAATGAAATCCAGGAAGTTTATCGTCTGCAGGGAGTTAAAATAAACGATAAACATATTGAAGTTATTGTCCGACAAATGTTACAGAAAGTCCTGGTGGACCATGTCGGGGACACTAACTTCCTTGAAGGCGAGAAGGTTGATAAAACCAAGTTCCTCGAAGAAAATTCCCGGGTAATAGCCGAAGGTGGGGAACCGGCCACTGCCGAACCTCTGCTTCTGGGTATAACCCGCGCTTCCCTTACGACGGAAAGCTTTATTTCGGCGGCGTCTTTTCAGGAAACGACCCGGGTTTTAACCGAGGCGGCGATTTCAGGCAAGGTGGATTATCTGCTGGGTCTTAAAGAAAACGTAATCATCGGGCATTTAATCCCGGCTGGAACGGGTACCGATAAGTACCGTTCTTTGAAAGTTAAATATGATAAAGAGGATGAAATAGATATTGAAGACAAGCCGCAACCTACGATTGCGGATATTTTTAAAGAAAATGCTTGACAACTTGGGACTTTTAACTAAATTCATGGTCTGTTTTTTATTTGGTTTGGCTTAGTGTTTGTATAGGAGAAAAGTTGCCTACTATTAACCAGTTAATCCGTAAGGGTCGGCAGTCGGTTTTTGAAAAAACTAAAACACCGGCATTGAAATCTTCCCCTCAGAAACGCGGGGTTTGTACGCGGGTGTATACATCGACACCCAAGAAACCTAATTCGGCTTTGAGAAAAGTGGCGCGTGTTCGCCTTACGAATCAGATAGAGGTAACGGCTTATATTCCCGGTGAAGGTCACAACCTTCAGGAACACTCGATTGTCCTGATACGGGGCGGTCGTATAAAAGACCTTCCCGGAGTGAGGTATCATATCATCCGTGGTACCATGGATACATCGGGTGTGGCGGAACGCAAGCGGGGACGTTCCAAATACGGCACCAAGAAACCGAAATCTTAAAGTTGTGTAGGATAAGATGCCAAGAAGGTTATCAGTAGAGAAACGCAAAGTAGTTCCGGATTTTAAATTCAAGGATAGGCTTTCCACTCAGTTCGTCAACGTGTTGATGAAGAACGGCAAGCGCTCGACGGCGGAGAGGTGTTTTTACGATGCTCTGGATTTGCTGGAAAAGAAATCCGGCCAGAGCGGTCTGGAACTGTTTCAGAAGGCAATAAATAACGTCAAACCGGTGCTGGAGGTGCGGTCGCGCCGCGTTGGCGGTGCCACCTATCAGGTGCCGGTGGAAGTAAGGGAAAGCCGCCGGACAGCCTTGGCGGTCAGGTGGGTAATTTCCTATTCAAGGGGCCGGAGTGAAAAATCGATGGCTCATAAACTGGCGGCGGAGTTGCTGGCCGCGGCAAATAATGAAGGCGCATCAATAAAAAAGAAGGAGGATACCCATAAAATGGCTGAGGCCAATAAGGCCTTTGCGCATTTCCGGTGGTAACGTTTAATTTTATCGGTTTATTTTTTTAACGGCTTTTAAACGTTGTGAGAGTTACTATTGCGCGCCAAGTTGAAAAATTTTTGAGAAGCGGTATTTAGTTTTTCTTACCCTGCTGAAAGGAAAACATAATGTCACTTCTCGATAGTAAGGACATTATAGTTTGATGGAATCAGTCAGGGATTTTTTATGTCCAGTGACGATAGTTTGAGGAAAATACGGAATATCGGAATTATGGCCCATATAGACGCTGGAAAGACCACTACTACCGAGCGTATTCTTTTCTTTACCGGTAAGACGCATCGGATGGGTGAAGTCGATGACGGTGCGGCGACTATGGATTGGATGGAGCAGGAAAAGGAACGCGGCATCACGATAACTTCAGCCGCCACCACCTGCTTCTGGCGGGGGCATACGGTCAATATTATCGATACCCCGGGCCATGTCGATTTTACCGTTGAAGTGGAGCGCTCGTTGCGAGTTCTCGATGGTGCGGTGGTCTTGTTCTGTGCCGTCGGCGGCGTGGAACCGCAATCCGAAACGGTCTGGCGGCAGGCGGATAAATACCATGTTCCCCGAATTGCCTACATCAATAAAATGGACCGGGTCGGGGCTAATTTCGCCAAAACCGTGGATACCATGAACCAGCGCTTTGCCACCAACTGTGTCCCGATTGCCATCCCGGCCGGGGAAGGCGAGATGTTCAGTGGTATTATTGACCTTTTGAATATGAAATTCCGCGTTTATAACGAAGCTTCGCAGGGCATGTCTTTCGATGACCTGGAAGTCCCTGATGACATGATGCCGATTGCCAATGAATATCGCGAGAAATTGCTCGAGGCGGTGGCCGAATTCGACGACAACCTTCTCGAACAGTTCCTGCACGACCAGCCCCTTGACCCTCATCAGGTCATGACGGCTGTTAGAAAAGCAACCATAAATTCCAAAATGGTACCTGTCACCTGCGGTTCTTCATTCCGTAACAAGGGCATCCAGAAGTTGATGGATATGATTGTTGATTTCCTGCCTTCACCGCTGGATATCCCCCCGGTAACAGGTCATGACCTGCATAAACCGGACCGAATACTGGTTAGAAAACCAAGTATTGATGAACCCACCGCTGCCCTGGCTTTCAAGATTGCCTCTGACCCCTACGTCGGGCGGCTGACCTATATCCGGGTATATTCCGGGAAATTTGATGTCGGCAATTACCTTTATAATCCAAGTGTCGGGAGCAAGGAACGGGTGGCGCGTCTGTTGCGGATGCATTCCAATAAAAGGGAAGACATTAAAACCGCTTATGCCGGCGATATTGTAGCGGCTATCGGCCTGCGTAAAACCACTACCGGGGATACGTTGTCTGATTTCAAGCACCCCATTCTGCTTGAACAGATGTCTTTCCCCGAACCGGTGGTTATGGTATCCATAGAGCCCAAAACCCAGGTCGACCAGGAAAAACTGAGTGATGCTTTAACCCGACTGGCTGAAGAAGACCCGACTTTCAAGGTCAAGCATAACGAAGAAACCGGGCAGACCATTATCAGCGGTATGGGTGAACTGCATCTGGAAATTCTGGTCGAGCGCCTTCTTCGCGAGTTCGGCGTCGGGGCTTCGGTCGGTCGTCCAACCGTGGCTTACAAGGAAACCATTACCGCGATGACTGCCTGCGAAGGCAAATTTGTCCGCCAGTCGGCCAGCGGGAAGGGTCAGTACGGTCATGTGATTCTACAACTCCGCCCGGCCAGTGAGAACAGGCATTTCCAGTTTCAAAATAAAATTAAAGATGAAATTATACCCCGGGAATTTATTCCCGCTGTTGAAAAAGGTATCCGCGAAGCCATGACCAGCGGGGTCATCGGCGGTTATCCCGTTACGGGCATCGCCGCGGAACTGGTCGGCGGCAGTTACAGCGAGTTGGAATCTAATGAACTGGCTTATAAAATAGCGGCAAATATGGCTTTCCAGGACGGTATTCGCAAAGCCGGACCGATCTTGCTGGAACCGATTATGAATATCGAAGTAGTGGTCCCGGAGATGTATATGGGTGCCGTGGTCGGCGATATAAATTCCCGACGCGGGAAAATTAACGGTATGGTACCCCGAGACGGTATGACCGTTATCGCTGTCAGCGCGCCTTTGTCCGAGATGTTCGGTTATGCCGGCACCCTGAGAAACGTCTCCCAGGGACGGGCTAATTTCACCATGGAGTTTGCCCGGTATGCCCCGGTACCGCTCGAAATAACGAAAAAGATGTTTGAAAATATAATTATATAATTTGGAGGAAGACCCAGGCGATGGCGAAGGAGAGATTTGACAGGACGAAGCCGCACGTGAATGTGGGGACGATTGGGCATGTGGATCATGGGAAGACGAC
>JAQUSF010000130.1 GCA_028715215.1 Candidatus Zixiibacteriota bacterium | reverse complement strand
GGAGCCAACCGCGGCATTTGTCCACACCCGGAAATATTGGCTGGCCGAACTGGTCTCCCGACGGCAACTGGCTGGCCTTTACCTTAGACCTTAACGACAACAGGGATATCTGGATAATGAAAGTTGAACCGGAGAAGTAGAATTTACAATAGGGCTGTAAGTTTTTATTATTGAATTATTCTTTCAGTAAAAGTAGGTCAGGAGCCCCGTGCTGTGCTCCTGACTATTTTCTTATTCTTCAAAGTCACCCTCAATTGCTAACGTCTCCCTGTGACCTCAATCCGGAGGATAATATCCTTTTCTTCCATATTCATGTAGCGATGATTCTCTCCGTGCGAAGGGACTTTTCACCAAACCATGTCGCACCGGATTATAATGAATATAATCTATATGACGGTTCATATCCAGTTGGTTTCTAATTACATGATCCCAAAAACGATTCTGCCAAACCCGCCCCGATTTTAAATAATTCTTTTCCCTGTACATTGATGCAAAACTCATCTTGGTTCTTTTTATAATATTTGAAATATCATGACCTTGGGGATCAATTATCAAATGATAGTGATCGGGAATAATGACCCAGGCAATTAATTCAAAATGCTGTTTTTGTTTTATCCCTTTTAATGATTGCCAGAATAAAGCTATGTCTTCAATAAGGGTTTTCTTCCTGTTTTAAGTGATATTGGTAATAAAATAAATATTACCTTCCCTGTGAAAACGTCTCAGGTTGGACATATTTTAATTTATCATCAAGTTGATCAAAATCAAGTAATTTGTCTGGAGCACGGGGCTCCTGACCTACCTTAACTGGGGTGGTAATGAAACCACTTCAAAGCATGGCTTCTATCAAACGTGGTATGAGAATGGGAAAAAGAAAAGTGAAGGTCAATTCGAGAAAGGACTTGAAATCGGAGCCTGGATAAAATGGGATAGTACCGGTTACCGCATGGAAGAAGTTACTTATTTTAAAGGGTTAAAGCATGGAACAGAAATAGAGTGGAATTCTAACGGAACGGTTAAAAAGATGCTTAATTATCGTGATGGTGATTTACACGGTCTATGCTCCTGGATGGTGGCGAATTATAGTATAAATGAATCTTGCAACAATCCCAACCTGACCCTCGAATGTGAGTCGTTTTATCTGGATGGCGTGGAGCTGGTGACACTCAAGAAAGTGAATTCTAAAGGTTATGAATCATCCTGCAGTCATCATGGCAAGAGTCCATACTACAACTCGGAACTGGATTTGTGGGTGGAATGGAATATGGAAGATTGTTGTTTCTTCGTTGGTCACAAGGTTGATGGTAAAAAAAATGGGGTGTGGGTTCTCTGGACAAAGACCGGGGATATGAAAAAGACGGAATATTATGATATGGGTGATATATTGAATAAGGAGTAGTTTTTGGTCGTAATGACAAGAAAACGAAGTTTTCGACCTGCAGCTTCTTCTCAACTTAATTGTTTGGTGACGCATGTATCCGTCAGGTCACACCCCGCCTTCGGCGGGGCAGGAACTGACGGAACAATACAACATGATGGAGAAATTTGATTTCCTGTTAGGGGACTGGAACCTGGAATACAAAATTCCAAAAAGCAGACACTCTGAAGCAATGACGGGTAATGGCAACGGAACATTCAAAAGAGCGCTTTACGACCAAGGACATACAGAGCCGATTCATTGATAAACCCAAGCCTGCTGAATGTCGTAACCAAATCCTCGCCCTGGCGAATTAGTTCCTCGGATCCATTACCTGCTCTCAGCATCTTGATAATATCTTTACACCTCCCAATCATTTGTCCGAGGATCTCTTGGTGCTTGTCATCTCCATACTCCTCGATATACTCAAAGTAAAAGTAGGTCAGGAGCCCCGTGCTGTGCTCCTGACTATTTTCTTATTCTTCAAAGTCACCCTCAATTGCTAACGTCTCCCTGTGACCTCAATCCGGAGGATAATATCCTTTTCTTCCATATTCATGTAGCGATGATTCTCTCCGTGCGAAGGGACTTTTCACCAAACCATGTCGCACCGGATTATAATGAATATAATCTATATGACGGTTCATATCCAGTTGGTTTCTAATTACATGATCCCAAAAACGATTCTGCCAAACCCGCCCCGATTTTAAATAATTCTTTTCCCTGTACATTGATGCAAAACTCATCTTGGTTCTTTTTATAATATTTGAAATATCATGACCTTGGGGATCAATTATCAAATGATAGTGATCGGGAATAATGACCCAGGCAATTAATTCAAAATGCTGTTTTTGTTTTATCCCTTTTAATGATTGCCAGAATAAAGCTATGTCTTCAATAAGGGTTTTCTTCCTGTTTTAAGTGATATTGGTAATAAAATAAATATTACCTTCCCTGTGAAAACGTCTCAGGTTGGACATATTTTAATTTATCATCAAGTTGATCAAAATCAAGTAATTTGTCTGGAGCACGGGGCTCCTGACCTACCTTAACTGGGGTGGTAATGAAACCACTTCAAAGCATGGCTTCTATCAAACGTGGTATGAGAATGGGAAAAAGAAAAGTGAAGGTCAATTCGAGAAAGGACTTGAAATCGGAGCCTGGATAAAATGGGATAGTACCGGTTACCGCATGGAAGAAGTTACTTATTTTAAAGGGTTAAAGCATGGAACAGAAATAGAGTGGAATTCTAACGGAACGGTTAAAAAGATGCTTAATTATCGTGATGGTGATTTACACGGTCTATGCTCCTGGATGGTGGCGAATTATAGTATAAATGAATCTTGCAACAATCCCAACCTGACCCTCGAATGTGAGTCGTTTTATCTGGATGGCGTGGAGCTGGTGACACTCAAGAAAGTGAATTCTAAAGGTTATGAATCATCCTGCAGTCATCATGGCAAGAGTCCATACTACAACTCGGAACTGGATTTGTGGGTGGAATGGAATATGGAAGATTGTTGTTTCTTCGTTGGTCACAAGGTTGATGGTAAAAAAAATGGGGTGTGGGTTCTCTGGACAAAGACCGGGGATATGAAAAAGACGGAATATTATGATATGGGTGATATATTGAATAAGGAGTAGTTTTTGGTCGTAATGACAAGAAAACGAAGTTTTCGACCTGCAGCTTCTTCTCAACTTAATTGTTTGGTGACGCATGTATCCGTCAGGTCACACCCCGCCTTCGGCGGGGCAGGAACTGACGGAACAATACAACATGATGGAGAAATTTGATTTCCTGTTAGGGGACTGGAACCTGGAATACAAAATTCCAAAAAGCAGACACTCTGAAGCAATGACGGGTAATGGCAACGGAACATTCAAAAGAGCGCTTTACGACCAAGGACATACAGAGCCGATTCATTGATAAACCCAAGCCTGCTGAATGTCGTAACCAAATCCTCGCCCTGGCGAATTAGTTCCTCGGATCCATTACCTGCTCTCAGCATCTTGATAATATCTTTACACCTCCCAATCATTTGTCCGAGGATCTCTTGGTGCTTGTCATCTCCATACTCCTCGATATACTCAAAGATGTCGGTATCGGTCAGGTCAAGCCGGTCGGTAATCTGAAGTATCTCTGATTTGGTGAAAGTTACGTAATGCGTGATCCCCTGTGACCGGTCAACCGCCGCCCACCAGTGGTGCAAATGACGCTGTGAGTTCTCTCTCTCGTTGTCAAGAGATTGAAATACTTCACAGACAATAAACAACCCCCCCGGTTTGAGCACCCGCTTCATCTCTGACGTTACGGCATCCACGTCTGCGAGATGGTGAAGCGAATGTCGTATGGCCACGGTATCGAAATATCCGTCGGGGTAGTCAAGGTCCCTGGCATCCATTATCTCCATAAGGAGTCCATCTCTGCATTCGCGTCTTGCGATCTCGATATTGTTCTCGGAGGTATCTATACCTATCGCCTCTGTGAAGTCAGCAAATGCCTCTACCAAAAGTCTTAGAAACTGGCCGTGACCGGTAGCGACATCAAGAATCTTCCCACCGCTCAGATCATGTAGTTTTATTTTTAGAGGATCCATCAGATAACCTTATTCAAGATTAGTAAAAGTAGGTCAGGAGCCCCGCACGGGGCTCCTGACATTTTTCTTATTCTTCCCGGTAAAAATATCTTTTGAGTTTGGACACGTATTAAAGATATCGCGCACCGTTATACCTGTCAAGGTATATAAGGGGCTGTCAGGTCTCATCCCCGCCAAGGCGGAGAAAGGACCTGACAGAACTAAAGAGGCGGCACCGCTAAAGGGTTCCGCCCTGCGAAAACTGATTTTGAAGTCTCTTAACACGTCAAACTCAACCTTATAATTTTTAAACGTACCCCTGGTAATAGATATTAAATTGAACGAAAAAGAACCGATATGTAAATTTGATTATATCTCCTTCAGCCTGGCCAGGCGATTTTTAGCATCAGTTATCTCTTCAGGCTCGAAATCTGCATTCTGCCAATGCCAGACAAAGTCCTTTAAGAGGGACTTAGCCTCATCATACTTTTTCGCATCATCGCATGCACAGCCCCAATAATACCGCATTTTAGCATCCCAGAGACAGTTATAAGTTCCCCATGCCGCATAGATAAAATCCAGGTTTTGGAACACCTCTATAGCTTTTTCAGGCTGATTCATCTCCAGGTAAGTCCGCCCTATTAAATAATAAGACTGGAAAGTGGTATATTCTTTTGAAGCTTGTTTAAAAGCTTTAATCGCACTGGTAAAGTCCTTCTCAAAAAAAGCTACCGAACCCAGAGCCATATAATAATCATAATAATTACTATTCACATTGTCTGCATTATACTTTAATTCCCGAGCAATACCTTTCGCCGTCTCCATATCCCCACTTGCCGCCATAATATAAACTCGAAAATATTCATGTAAAATCTTGTCCTTTGGAAACACCTTTTTATAAACTCTTATATACTGGTTAATTTCATCCAGGGCAGGTCCAAATTGGCCGCGTTCCTCATACATTTTGCTTTTCATAAAATGAGCATAGGCCTCAATAAGATCCGCATGGACAGGGTTGGAATCATATCTTATTGCCACAATACTGCTGTCAAGTGACTCAAGAGCTTTTCCAAATTTACCCTGGAAAATTAAAACATATGCTTTCCCCAACACGCCGGATATGCGATAGTTCACATTTGATGATGCTACCAGTTTTTGCAAGTTAGTTACCGCTTTGTCATACATGCCCAGACTGAGATAAAGCCGCCCAAGCTGTCTTAAAGAATTGTAGAAATCAGGTTTCAGCTCTACTGCTTTTTCATAGGCTTCAACAGCCTCCAGAGGTTTTCTCATATGTAAATAGATTTCAGCCTTACTGTCATAGGGATTGGCTTCCTCAGGAGCCAGGGCTATATATTTATCGATAGTATTCAGAGCACTGTCATAATCATTCAGCTTAAGGTAACCGTATGCCAGTTGATTGTAGGCAACTTTGTAAAACGGGTCTATTTGAATAGCTTTACCGGCATTTTCATTGGACTCACTAAACAGACCCCGGGCATATTTATAAATCGACAACTGATAATAAGCTTCTTTTTCCTGAGGATAATTTTCCGTTATTGACACCAGTTGATTTATCGCTTCCAGAGTGTCACCCAAAAGCCAGTGTAACCGGCTGTTTATATAATAACCCTCTTTCCTGGTAACCTGCCCGAGATATTGCGCGGCCGTTTTAATCATCTTTAATTGTTCCGATATGGTTCCATAAGTTGATAAATAATAGTAACACATGGCAAAAGTGGAATCCAGATTAACAGCTTGCCGGAAACATTGTTCAGCTTCATCCAAGTACCATTTATATTTGTAGTCAAGACCATCAAGATAATATCGGTAAGCTTCTTTGGAATGTGTTGTTATATCAGCAACTCGCGGATCCGGTTTGGACTTAACTGAACTCGGCCAGAAAAACTTATCCCTTATCTCCGCTGATATTCGGTCAACCAGGGCAAAAATATCCTCCCCGGGCATACTTGTCACTTTTGTCGAAATTCTAATTATACCACTATCGATATCAACCAGCTGGGCGGTGATTATAATCTCCGGTTCGACCTGCAAGATATTACCCGATAACAGTAGCCGGCTGTTTGCTTTTTGGGCAATTTTCGTTGCCATGTCAATATCAATCCGGCTGGTTTTTTCAACCCCCAGCAATTTCATGATGTCATTGAGCCTCTGACTGGATAAAACCCGGATATATTCCGATTCGGAAAAATCGGTTATTAAAAGATTGGTTGTAATATCACCCAACCGGTCGGTGTCCTTTATATCCGCTAGGTTCTGAAAATACATTATGGCTATACTGTTAGCCGAAGCCACAGCCTCCCGTGAGATCTGCACCTCAATATGCCATGGTTTCAAAACCAGAAGCAGAATTATAACCAGCAAGGTTGCGGCTGGTACCATTCTAGTTACCCATTTCCCTTTTAATATTGTCCGCCAAAAACCAACCTTTTCTGCTTCCGCCTGTCTTTCCGCCAGCTCACCGATGGTTTGACGGACCTCGGGATTTTGACGCATCTGCTTGATAACAACTTGAAACTCCCGGGCTTCTTCAAGAAACTCATCATGTTCCAGCAAATATAATTCTATCTCGCGCCGCTCATCATCGGTAAGTAAAATACCCAGCTCATAGGCATGAAATAATTCTCGAAAACGCTTGTCATCCATTTCTGCCATTATTTTACCTCGCCGTTTTTCAGGCAGTATTTCAACAAGGAACGGGCACGGGAAATAATTGTAAAGGTATTATTACGAGTCAATGCCATCTTCTGACATATCTCCTCAGTTGTATATCCCAGGTAACCTAAATTTAAAATTCTGGCATAGCGATTATTCACACCGTTAATCTTTCTAAGACAGAATAACAATCTTCGAGTCAACTCCGGATCACAATTTAAAGAATGATTTTTTTTGTCCAGATCATCAATACTCAGATTTTTACCCGATTGTTTATACTTATTCCTGTAATAATGCAGAAGCTTGTACTCCATAATCTGATAAATCCAGGCACTGAAGCTTTTTTCAAACTTAATAGCCCGATATTTCTCCATAACCGTTATAATAATATCCTGAACAATATCGTCTGCATCCTGACGGTTCTTTATTCTTTGTTCCACCAAATAGAAAAAACTCTCAAGATCGGAAGA
>JAQUSF010000129.1 GCA_028715215.1 Candidatus Zixiibacteriota bacterium | reverse complement strand
CCGTTTGGCGTTATTCTGCCAATCCACGTACCCGCCCCGAAAAAGCAGGTATCCCCGCCTCCCATGTGCGACTCAACCGAATCCAAAGCCGTTGTGGTATCCGACCAAGCCGTCGCCCAGCTCCTACCATTGGTGTTATTACCGGCTTTACTAACATAATATGTTACAGCCTGTGTACCATTCACTAAAAGCAAACATATTAAAAATTGAAGTAATATTTTTCTTAACATAAAACCTCCAGATTGAATCTTATCATATACGATAAAGGATAACAGTATATATCGTTCTTATGACTTTTTTGTTTATCGCAAGAAGCATTCCGGACAATAAAGTTTCTTTTATTTTTATAACCACTTTGTTTATATACGCTTATACTAACAAAACTTAAAGTATGGTCCTTGTAATTTCTGATTTTCTGTTCAAATTTTGAAAATGCTAATTTTATATACACTTAGCAAGAAAAAAGCGGATATATCCAAACAATTATTTATATTTTTGGGTCGATTATTGTCATATAGATAGATGGTTTTTAGAGTATATTTAAATTTAGTAATAAAATTGATCGTGTAACTAAAATTTAAGATATATTTTTTTTGATATTTTAAATTTTTTTTCAATAAATAACTGCAGAACGGAAGCTGAAATTAAGGCCATAAAGGGTATCATGGGTAGTCTGTATCTTGTTAAAGAATAAGCCATTAAGTATGGTAGTGTAAATAAAATGATGATAATATAATTTAAAATGAAAAAATAAATGTTTTTTTTCAAAAAGAACGGAGCAATAAAAAAAGTAGTTATGAATAAAAATAAATACATTATAAGCCAAATTATTTTTGCGATTACTTCGATTTTAGATTCTTCAAAACTTATTGATTCATAAGGTGGACTTAATAAATAATAGAGCTTATAAGATAGTAGTTTAATTGCTCTAGAAGGATTTTTTTTAATAAATTCGAATCCTTTTTTATAACCTAATGAATTGGCTTGTATCTCATAAAACCCATTTTTTGATTCTTTATTCCACTCTACGCCTGGGGGTAAAATCCAATTAAATGAACCCGTTGCTTCGGGATTATTACCCATATAAAAATTGATACCACCATTAGTTGCTATTGGCACAAATTTATTAAATATTAAATAATTTCTAACCGCCCAAGGGCTTATAGTGATTATGCTAATAAGAGCTATTAGCCACCATTTTTTTAGACTAGTTGTGATTTTTTTATGTTTAAATATAAGCCATATTAGAATACCAAATATAAAAAATAGCCCAGCTTCCCTTGTAAGAGAAGCAAGACCGAAAAGAAAACCTGCTGTAATTTCTACTAATAAATTTTTCTTATAATAAGAAATTATAAAACAAAGAAGACCAAAAATAATAAAGAAAAGAAAAAGTTGTTCAGTACAAAGTTGAACAGAGTAGTTAATTAACTGGGGATAAATGGCACAAAACATGCCTGCAATTAATCCGGTATTTTTTGAGGATAATTTTTTTCCAATAAAGTATATGCCTACACAGCTGAAGGAAGATAATATAGATTGAATTAAGCGTGTTATATTAATATTGTTATCTGTGAAATAAAATACTAGAGCTATAAAATACGAATATAAAGGTGGTCTATAAGCATATAAATTACCTTCTATATAACCTTTACCATTAAGTATATTATTAGCAATTCTTAGGTAATACCAAGGGTCATCATTGTATATTATTTCTGCTTCAAATGATATTATATATAAAAATCTTAAAAAAAAAGATATAGCAAAAATAATAAATGGGTAAAAATAATTCTTGCTTTCTAGAATTTTAAGTAAGTGATTCAACTTCATAGCTAAATATACTTTACACTTTATAGATAATTAAATATCAATATAAAAATTAGGAAGGTCAAGTTTTTTTCTTTCCCCTCATGACGAGCCGTGGAGGATTTTTTCGTATAACCACAGTATTTCCAGGCGGACTTTTTCCCGAAAACTCAGTTCTTTACCGTCGCCCGGCTGAAGCCGCAGGAAATCCAGGATAACACTCGCCGGCACAAACCAGCCGTCTTTCGTGGCCAGGTATTCCATCTGTCTTTTAAAGGTGGTGTCAAGCGTATTATTTAAATAAAAATCCCGGGCCAGATGGGTATAAACCAGGCAAACTCCGCCCTCCTTCTCCAGACGGTCGATATTCTTTTTTTTGATAAGTTCGTTGAAGGAGGTGACATAACCGCCGTCGGAGGTGTGAAACCAGTAACGTACATAAGGCTTGTCGGGGTCATGATAGGGCAGGGAAGGATTGATTTTAAGCAGATTAATATCGAAAAAACTAAGGTTAACAACATAGGTTATATATTGCTGGGCAAGGTCGCCCCAGAAGTATTCCGAGCCGGGCACATGACCATAATATTCTTTATTTGAAAATATCCCGCCGTATAAATACTTGAAGGGGGCGAAACTGAATTTATCCCTGCCCCAGTAAAGATTGTCGGTGTTTAAGGCGTGATTGATATGGATTTTCGGATAGTCGCCGAATGTTTCTTTATATTTTTCCAGAGCCGTAATTATTTCACTCCGTTTGGAACTACCCCCCCGGGCACCATGAAGGGCGATTTCAAAGCCCTTGTTTTGAAGGTCCAGAACAAATGCCTGGTAAGCTGAATCCTCTAAACTTGCCCCCAGATTAGCCCACTCGCTGGTATCATTGGTAGGAAATACCCAGACGGTTTTGGTAGTACGAAAACCCTGTTCATAAAGAAAATCATAGATCCCTTTGATATTGGCCAGGGTGGCGTTGTCGGTGTCGTCAACGATGGTGAAGGCAAATTTTTTGCCTTCAGGGAAAGTTATCTCCGGGTAAGCCGGCGGGTACAAAAAATAGGTTAATAAAATAGCTACGACCACCAGGACCAGCAGGAGTATTTTTTTCCAGGTCATTTTTGTTTTCATTCTTTCATTCCTGTCCTGATTTTGATATTAAACTCTCGTTCGGAAACTGTTTGCTTTTTTTTTATTATTCGAAATAATATTGAAATTAATAAGTTTTTTAAAAGTAAAGGAAAGCCTTTTTTATGGAAACCGGGGATTATTTTGATTAGTTTTTGCTTTCTAACTTGATTATATTCAAGCAGTAACAGGAATTTATGGGCGATGAATATTCTTGGTATATCAGCATTTTATCATGACAGCGCAGCCTGCCTGGTGCAGGATGGAAAAATTGTCGCCGCCGCCCAGGAGGAGCGTTTCACCCGCATCAAACATGATAATTCCTTTCCGGTCAATGCCGTCCGTTTCTGTCTGAATTACCGCCATCTGAGCAGCCGGAATCTGGATTATGTCGCTTTTTATGAAAAGCCTTTTTTGAAATTCGAGCGGATTCTGGAAACCTACCTGGCTTATGCCCCCCGGGGTTTTTTGTCGTTTATCAAAGCCATGCCGCTATGGTTGAAAAAGAAAATCTGGATGAAGGATTTAATCCGGAGGGAACTTGAGTACGAGGGTCCGATACTTTTCCCCGAGCATCACCAGTCCCACGCCGCGTCGGCCTTTTTCCCGTCGCCTTTTTCCGAGGCGGCTTTTTTGACCCTGGACGGGGTGGGCGAGTGGACCACCAGCAGTTACGGGCTGGGTCGGGATAACCGGGTAGAGATACTGGCGGATATTAAATTCCCGCATTCGCTGGGACTTTTGTACTCGGCCTTTACTTACTATACCGGCTTTAAAGTCAATTCCGGCGAGTACAAGATGATGGGTCTCGCACCCTATGGTGAACCCAAGTACAAAACTCTTATTTTAAATGAGCTCATGGACTTGAAAGAGGACGGTTCATTTAAACTGAATATGGATTATTTCGATTATTGTGCCGGTTTAACGATGACCTCGAAGAAATTTAACGGTCTTTTCGGCGGGAAACCTCGCCGGCCTGATGATAAGTTGACCCAAAAAGATATGGACCTGGCACGTTCGATACAGGAAGTAACCGAAGAAGTGATGTTGCGTATGGCGCGTCATGTTAAAAAGGAAACCGGGCAAAAGAATTTGTGTCTGGCCGGGGGAGTAGCCCTCAATTGTGTGGGAAACGGAAAACTTGTTAAGGAAAATCTTTTCGAGGATATCTGGATTCAGCCGGCTGCCGGTGATGCCGGGGGAGCCCTCGGCGCTGCTTTGTTTGTCTGGCACCAGTACCTTGACCGGGAACGGCCGGTTCGGAATAAACTTGACAGCCAGGCGGGTTCCTTGCTTGGTCCCGAATATGATGATGAAACGGTCAAGAGTTTTCTGGACGGCCTTAAGGTTCCTTATCAGGAGATGACCGAAGATGAATTGATTGAAAAGACCGCCGCTTTAATGGCTGACGGAAAAGTGGTCGGCTGGTTTCAGGGAAGAATGGAATTCGGTCCGCGGGCGCTGGGGGCGCGCTCCATCATCGGCGACGCCCGTCGGGCTGAAATGCAGGCCACCATGAATCTCAAGATTAAATACCGTGAAAGCTTCCGGCCCTTTGCCCCCTCGGTACTTGCCGAAAAAGTATCGGACTATTTTGATATTGACCGTCCCAGTCCCTATATGCTTCTGGTTGCCGAGGTAAACCCGGACCATAAAAAACCGCTGTTACCCGCCGATGAAAACCTGGCCGGGCTGGATAAGTTGAAAACCGTCCGTTCCGATATTCCGGCGGTAACCCATGTCGATTATTCAGCCCGCATCCAGACCGTGCACCACGAAACCAATCCCCGCTATTACCGGCTGTTGTCCCGGTTCGACGAACGGTATCGTTGCCCGGTGCTTATCAATACCTCGTTTAATGTCCGCGGCGAGCCGATTGTCTGCACTCCCGGTGACGCCTATTGGTGTTTTATGCGCACCGAAATGGATTTTTTAGTTATGGAACGATGCCTTCTCGATAAAACCCTGCAACCCGCCTTAAAAGAGGATAGTGACTGGCGGCTTCGTTTCGAACCGGATTGATACAAGATGCTTCTTGAGGAAATTAAAAATATACGAAGTTCCCGCCGGGAGTTGAAAAATTTCGGTCTGACCGTGGGGTCGGTCTTGTTTCTCATTGGTTTGATACTGTGGTATTACAACCGGCCCTCTTGCCCTTATTTCATAATAATCGGGGTAGTCCTTGTTTTATCCGGCTGGCTCTTACCGACGATTTTAAAACCCCTGCAAAAAGCCTGGATGGCGCTGGCGGTGGTACTGGGTTTTTTCATGACCCGTTTGATACTGGCGGGGCTGTTTTTCATTGTATTCACCCCTATTCATATAGCGGGTTTGATTTGCCGTCATAGTTTCTTGGATTTGAAAATGGATAAGAGAGCTTCAAGTTACTGGTGTTACCGGAAAGAGTCCCAATACCGTCGGGAGGGCAGTGAAAAACAATTTTGAAATGACGGCTATGCCTTATAGAAAAAAACACCCGGCCTCATTTCGATTCCACGGGAACGGGTCTGATGTCGGATATAAAACTGGTCAGTTTGCCGCTGCGGTCGGGCAGGATATGCTCCACTATTTTAAAATCAACTTTCATTTCTTCCCCGAGATACGGACGCCACAGAGCTTTTATCTCTTCGGTGTGCTGCCGGCAAAAACCGGGATAGTTTTCAATTATAACTTCGAGCCGGTCAAGCGCCCGCTGGTACACCCGGAAACGTAAGACGTACTTTTCCAGAACACGGTCCAGAATGGCCATGGCAACTTTTTTATTTTCCAGGGTGAGAATTATTTCCCCGGTGCGCCCCTGAATTTCGGCAATCAAGGGAAGTTCCAGGCCGCAGGAACAACGACTGTTATCCACTAAGGCGATATCACCCAGGCGGTAACGGATGAAAGGCATGGCATAACCATTCAGTTCGGTCAGCACAATCTCGCCGGTTTCACCCGGTTTGGCCGGGTGACCTGTCTCGGGATTGATTATCTCGATATAAAGGTTGTGAGACATCAAATGCAACTGGTCATGGCGGCAGGGAAAGGCGATTATGCCGCATTCGGTGGCGCCATACTCATTGAGCACCGGACATTGGTAAGCGTCCTGAAGGAATTTCTTTTTCTCCGGGGACAGCGTTTCCCCGGTGCAGAGAATAATTTCCAGCCCCATCTCGGTCGGCTCCAGGTTTATTTTCTGCAGGGTCTGGGTGAATTCAACAATACTGCACGGCAGACCATAGAGATATTTGGGCTGGAAGTGTTTGAGCTCGTAAAAAAAGTGACGGCAGGTTTTTTCGGAAATATCGAAAGAAACCAGTTTTCGGCGGTTGAGGACGAAGTCTTTTAACTGGGCGGTCAGGCGCCGCCTGAAATCGAGCGGTCGGCCCCAGATACGCGCCTGGCGGTCACCGATTTCGATCCCGTGCCAGTTGTAAACCTCGTGCATCAGGGCGTTCATATAAGCCGTTGCCCGGCGGTCTTTAACAAAGCGGATCGGCATCCCGGTGGAACCGGAGGTTCTACGGGGTGAAGTTCTCAGGGAGTCGCGGGACAGGAGGTCATCGTTGCAGGTCTGAATTATCCGCTTGGTCAGAAAAGGTATCTGCCGGAAAGTCTCCGCCGAAGTAATGTCCTCCGGATGCAGGGATTTTTGTTCGAACAGGGCGCGGTAATAGGGGTTTTGTTCATAGACATGATGAAGTAAATTTTTCAACTTTTGCCACTGGTACTCCTTGATGCCATCGCTATCAAGACCGTGAAAAGCCCTGACCTCGTTAATGATAGTTTTGACCTGCTCACCGCGGAAGGTCAGAGCCGGATGATAAATGACATTACGGGCCAGCCAGGGATTCATTCTATTTCCACTTCCCGGTTAATATTAATAAAAAATAATGAAGATAGTCATTCAGGTTGTGTAATAGCCCCGTTGTCAAGATGAATGATTGCTTTTTTAAATATATAATACGAAGGTTAAAAGGACAATTACTTTTTTTAGTTCATTTTTCTTTAAAAAGGCCCGATTGGGTGTATTCGGGGTCGAATTCCGGGACAAAATAGCGCAGTTTGCCGCTCCGGTCAGGGGGGATACGGTCTACGAATTTAAACTCAAACTTCATGTTCTCGCCCAGGTATTCACGCCATTTGACCTGAACTTCCTCAAGAAATTTCTCGGAGAAATCGGGACCTTTTTCAATGAATATTTCCAGCCGGTCAAGGGCTCGCTGGTACGCCTTGAACTGCTGAATACCCTTGGTGAGAGTATAAT
>JAQUSF010000128.1 GCA_028715215.1 Candidatus Zixiibacteriota bacterium | reverse complement strand
CCAAGCATTTCTTTGACAACCGCTACGGGACCGGGCAATCGACCATTGACGGCGTTCTCCGGGCTACCAATATGTTAATTGCGGGTTCGACGGTGGTGGTGGCCGGATACGGCTGGTGTGGCCGCGGGCTGGCTATGCGAGCCAGGGGCATGGGAGCAAATGTTATCATCACCGAGGTTGACGCCATTAAAGCCATTGAAGCGGTTATGGACGGTTTCCTGGTAATGCCGATGGTTAAAGCCGCCTCCCTGGGAGATTTGTTCGTAACGGTTACGGGGAATCTTAATGTCGTGCGTCTGGAACATGTCAGAAAGATGAAAGACGGCGCCATAATTGCCAACTCCGGTCATTTCAACGCCGAAATCGACCTGCCGGCGATTTACAAAGCGGCAGGTAAACGGCGCCAGGTACGCCCCAATGTGGAAGAGTTTATTATTAACAAGAAACGGCTTTATATTCTGGCTGAAGGGCGTTTGGTGAATCTGTCGGCGGCCGAGGGACACCCGGCGATGGTGATGGACATGTCGTTTGCCAACCAGGCGCTGGCCGCCGAGTATGTCGTACAGAACTATAAAAATCTGAAAAGCCGCGTATATGCTGTCCCGGATAAAATTGATATGATGATTGCGGTGCTAAAACTGAAATCAATGGGTGTAGCCATCGACAGGCTGACACCGGAGCAGAGGAAGTATTTATCTTCGTGGGAAATGGGGACGTAGAGTCAGTGGATTGACTCCGTCGCATCTGTTTGCTGTCGGCAACGGCAATGGTTATGTTCCGCTGATATATTTTCGTTCTGTCAGGTCTTGCTCGCCGCAGGCGAGTGTGAACTGACAGTTTGTAATTATAAAATTCCGCTTTTATAAATCGCAAGCGTAGAGGTTCAACTTCCAGGTCAGCGCGGCTTGCGGGCTTTAATGGACATCATCATCGGGTAAGTCGACAGCCCGCCCGGTGGCAGCCAGTAATGGTCGTTTCGTTCGGTGTATCCGTCGCCTTCTTTATAATAAGTGTAAGCATACTCCCCGACATGCTCGATAATCAAACCGGCTTCGATAAAGACGTTGATGATTTCGGAGAGTGGATGCTGCCATTCTACCAGTTCACCCTTGATACGGTAGTTCCGGTCACAATAGTCAGGTGCCGCTGGCGTGCGTTCCGGTTCCCGGTCAAAATAATTTAAAGGTGGTTTATAAAAGAGGACTTTGATGGGGTGGTCATCGACGATGAAAAACGACCCGCCCGGCTTAAGGTAATAAGACACCACCTTCGCCCATTTATGAATATCCGACAGCCAGCAATGGGTGCCGTAGGATTGAAAGACGAGATCATATTTTTTATCGATGACGCCGATTAAATCGAGGACGTCGCAGCGGATAAATTCGGCCTTTTCCAAACCGGCTCTTACTTTTATTTCATTGGCACGCCTGATGGATTCATCGGAAATATCGACCCCGGTGACAACGGCGCCCCGCCTCATCCATGACAGGGTGTCCAAACCGAACTGGCATTGCAGATGTAAAAGGTGCCGGCCGGTAACGTCACCGAGCGCCTCCAGCTCGATTTGTTTAAGGCTGCAGCCGCCGCTGATAACTTCTTCGGTACGGTATTCGGGATGGTTGATATGAACGCCGACCATCTCGTTCCAGGCATCGCGGTTTTTTTCATGGTCGGGGTGGGGCATTATTTCCTCGCTTTAATCATGAGTACCAGACCGGCCAGGAAAAACAGGCCGTTGACTCCCCAGACCGCCAGGTTTTCAGGGATTTTTTCATTGTACCCTGCTGATTGCATGGTACGAAAAAGCACGAAATACAGAAGGGCAATCATGGCGCCGGCGGCAAAAGACACGGCCACACCGCCCCGGCGGGGGTTGGAGGCGAAGGGTATCGCTATCAGGACCACGATAACCGAGGTCATGGGATAGGCATATTTTATCTTCAAATCGATGGCTTCGCGGACATAGCTGCCCCCGGTGCGTTTCATGAGGTCGATATACTGTTTCAATTCATCAAAACTCATATCTTCCGGGTTGCCGATGCGGCGGGCAAAATCATCGGGCTTATCCTTGATATCAAATACCGTCAGGGTATCCAGGCGGGAGAAGGATTCATGGGCGGAATCATCGAAATTGCGAACCACGACTTTTTCCAAACACCAGATAAAATCCCGGTAGTATATTTTTTCGGCGGTGATTATGCGACTGAGCTGGTTGTTGACCGATTTATAAAGGCGGAAATTGCCGCCGTTCTGGCGGGCGGTGTTGAAATTTTCAATCGTGTAGAAATACCCCGGGCTGATTTGCCGGTAGATATTGCTTATTTTCGACAGGGCTTCCTTGGATTTCTTTTCGATGGTGAATTTCTTTATTTCCAGGCGTTTTTTGTTGGCCGGGGGATAAATATATTCATTGTAGTTGAAATGAAACATCGCCAGAAGGATGCTTATCAGGAAAAACGGCAGGGTGATGCGGTAAAGCGAGAGCCCGGATGATTTCATAGCCAGGATTTCGTTGCGCCGGGCCAGCATGGACACCGAAAAAAGGGTGGACAGGAGGATAAAAACCGGGAAGAATGATTTAATTACCCAGCCGCCGAAATAGAGGTAGTATTCCATGATGTTGACCAGGGGGACATTGTGGTCGATGAAATCGCGCAGTTCCTCGACCATATTAATAACGACAATGGTGAATCCGATCGCCAGCATGATCACGAACAGGGAGATGAAAAAAAATTTAAGAAGGTAGAAATCTATTTTTTTTATCATAAAGCGGTCTAATTTATTTTCCTGAAAAATGCGAAAAACGGTTTTTCGGTTATGACAATATATATAAGGTACAGGCCGATGCAGCCAAGTAAAATATTAGCGCCCCACATCGCTACAAAAGGTGAGAGCAGGCCGCGGTCGGCCAGGTCTTCGCCGCCGATTAAAAACGCCCAGTAAATGATGAAAAGCAGGATAGAGATGGTGATAGCCATGCCCATCCCGCCTTTCCTTGAAAGGATTCCCAGGGGGGTACCGATTAAAATAAACGCCAGGGTGGCCATGGGAATGGAATACTTTTTATAGATTTCGATTTTATATTTGTTCACTACCCTTTGCTGGGTGGCGATCTGCTGCAGGCTGCGGTCCATCCGGCGCCTTAACTCCTGGGCGTCCGCCCGGACTTGGGCCAGAGCCGCCGAATCGGTTATTTTATCGGCGGTCTTAAGACTGAGACTGTCTGTGAACAGGGCGCTGAATTGAGATTCCAGCATGGTGCTGATACGGTTGCGGTTGGAAGCTACCGCTTCGAAAGCCCGGTCGACATTGTTCTGTAGCTGATTGATGGGCATTTCACGGTCGGTACGGTATTCGGTGTCGGTTCGTACCAGCTCCGAGCCCGTGCCTGAGATATTGATAATCTGGTTTTGAAAATTGAGTTTCTGATAATTATCCGGGTCCTTGAGGTCAAAAGTATGCACCTCGCCGTTGTACAAAGTGAACTGGATACTTCGACCGTTGTCGATAGTTTTCAGAAAACCATATTCGGCGACAATCAGCCGGGTGCGGCTGGGGTCTTTGTTATCGGTGATGCTGACACCTTCGACCCGCGAGGTAGCATGGTCGATTTTATCGATCAGGATAATATAACCGGGGATGTCGGTTATAAAAATGCCCGATTTAAACATGATTGTCGGCCGCATGGCCGAGATATTTCCCCACAGCAGGCGGGCTTTTTTATTTAAATCAGGCAGGACTTTGTCATTGAACTCGACCATGCCGAAACTGATAAGCGACCCAGCCAAAAGCAGCGGTAAAATTATCTGGAACAGGTGAATACCGGACGATTTAATGGCGATTATTTCAAAATCGGAACTCAGTCGTCCGAATGCCATCAGTGACGCCACCAGCACCGACATGGGAATCGACAGCGCCAGCATCCAGGCCAGGTTCAGGCCGATAAGCTCCAGCACCACCCAGATAGAGAGGTCTTTGTCGATGACGTGGTCGATTATCTTCGGCACATAGTCGATAATCAACAAAAAGGTGATAATCAGGAAAGCGAAAATGAACGGGACAACGTGTTCTTTCAGGATGTACAGTTGTATCTTTTTCATAAGTACTCAAAATATACAGTTTATACCCCGCCGGGCAACCTGAATATTAATAATTTTGCGGGGGCGGTCGGACCTGTGGTTTGTGGGGGGAGTTAAGGCAGTTTTCGTATGGCGGAACCCTTTAGCAGTTCCGCCTCTTTTAGTTCTGTCAGGTCCTTTCTCCGCCTTGGCGGGGATGAGACCTGACAGCCTCTTATATACCTTGACAGGTATAACGGTGCGCGATATCTTTAATATATGTCCAAGCTGAAATGATTTTATATTCAAAGGAGAATTTATTTTATGACCGCCGTCACCCAAAAAAGTAGGTCGGGTTCCAAGCGAAACATAGTGTAGCGAGAAACCCGACAAAAGACAAGTTATTATTTTAAGGTAAGTATGACGAGTGAAAAAGATGTCGGGTTTTTCATCCGCCCCAGCGGATTCAGAACCCGACCTACGAGAACTATATGAATTATGACTATAGAAATCTTCTAGATTCAGCCAATGTACAGTATAATATAACAGGAGGTGCAAATAATATAATCTGGTTTGGCTATGATGAAAACAGCCAGAGAATTAAAAAGCGCCATAAATATCAATATTGGTATTGTGATTCTACTGGGATCATAATAAGAGATAATATTGAAGGTGGTGGTGATATTGACGGTGTTGGTGAAGCTGGTACAGATGGCTCTGGCGGCGGATGCACTTGGATTCTCACAACTGCATATAATTCAACATATTACCTTTATGACAATGGTGTTCTTTTAGCCACTTTCAATGCCCAGGATGATGTCACTGATTTCTTTATCAATGGTCCAACTGGCCGGATAGCTACTTATCATGAAAATGATGATGAACAAATGTATTTCTTCCTTAACGATCACCTTGGTTCACCAAGGGTTATAATGCACATGAGACAAGATACTACTACTCAAAGTTATGTAGCAGAATATATTAACTACCACCCATTTGGTGAAATACTGGAAACCTATGGTTCCTATGATACTCCTTATCGCTTCACTAGTAAGGAGCATGATCAGCATTCTACTTTTGATTATTATTATTTTGGAGAGCGTTATTATAATCCTCACACCGGAACCTTTACTTCAATTGACAAAGCTGGACAATTTGCCAGTGGTTATAATTATGGTGGGAATAATCCAATTGTTGGTACTGACCCTGATGGAAACTTTTTTGGTTTTTATCTAGCTTTATTTGCTTATAATATGTTAAATACATATAATCAAACAGGTGACTTTATGCAGTCATTTGCATTATCAATAATGGGTACAGCAAAGTCTTATATGTCCTCAGCTTTTGCCTCAGGAATTACTGCAGGAATAGGAAGTAATAGCGCATTAATAAGCAGAAATATAAGTAGTGCTTCCAGTAATTTAACTAGTTCGATGATGAACGGGACATCTCCAAGTGGTTTTAAATTGGACTTCGGTATAGCATCAGTGAGTTTATCATCAGGAGAAACTGATTGGGCTAATTTTAAAAATGGTGATTGGGTATCTGACCTTGGGGGCTTGACAGCATTGTCTCAAGATATAAATTTTTATGGTTATTTGTCAGCCGAAGACAGAAAAACCATTAGTGACACAAAGAAGCAATATATGACAGAAAGGGGGTTCTCTGGCGAATATCCCAACGGTTATTATGGTGGTGATGATATCCCTAAAGATCTAGGGGAAAAGTTATCAAAAATTGGAGACAAGTATTATAGTCATCCAGGTAAGTTATACGATCCTATAGGATTAGTTTCGCTCATCCCAAATAAATTATCTGGTGGTAAAATAAATATAAGAAAAGGATGGTTGACATTTTTAGCCCTTGGGAGCGGTTCTGATAAACATAAAATACAATATCGTTTACCATTAGGATACTCTGTAACACAAGATATAGATGAAAACTGGAGAATTCATCAGAATGTGGATAATAATTTACTTGGTGGTGTGGGTTTTTTGGGACATTTTGCTGAAAATAATCTAAAAAAACCAGTAAGTTTATTTGTTGAAGATTATTGGCACTACAAGCAAATATTTTAAAGAAGAAAAATAATAATGAGACGGTTAGTATTAATTTTAATAATAATAGCTTTCATCATAACCTGTTCTAGAGCATATACTAGAAAATTTATATTAATGGATGAAAAACAAAGTAATGAATTAGGTGGTTGGTATTTTGAGTTTGATATCTGGGCATTTGTACGTGTTGTTGGTGATTATAAAAGGTTGGGTGACATAATAGATTGGTTTGAACCTTGGGTGTTTGCTAAATATTATAAGAAAAGTAACATATCACCTAATACTGATATTCATATTGACACGATATATTTTATAAAACTTCCTGGTGGTGAAAAGCAAACTTGGTATTTAGAGAAAGATTATATTATAAGTTCATATAAAGAATATGAAGAACGAAAATTTAACTTTATAAGCCCTGAAGGTAAAAGAAGTTTATATCTTCCTCAAGGTATTGATTCGTTGCTTTTAGAATTCAATGCAAGTTTAATAGATAGGAATGATTCAACAATTTTAGAGGAAAAACAATTCAAATTTATATTTATCAGAAAAGAGTCGGAAATGATTGCACCAGGTTTTAAATTTATGGAAAAACAACAAACTTATTAATTGAGACAGGACGGACTTGAGTTGACACTTGCCAAAAAAGTGAGTAGTCATTTAACTCTAAGAACTTCAGATAAATGAATAGAAGAAATATATATTCTTTTCTGCTTCTACCAAATATTGATTTTCTCAATACTCCTCTTCAAATGCTCGCTGGTCTGATGAGTATAGATCATGGTAGTTTCAATATCTTTATGACCTAATATCTTTCCCATGGTTGCAGGATCCACACCATTCATCTGCATTAAGCTGTTAAAAGTATGCCTTAAATCATGCACTCGAGTAAGGTCTTCAAATCCTGATGCCGTTGCTATTTTTATAAGAACCTTTCTGAGTGAATCACTATCTAATTGCTGACCTGAAATAGTCTTAAAAATATAATTTTCTCTATCTTTTATCTCACTTAACAATTTCATACAAGTATGATTTAAGAAAAACGACCTTTCATAAGACTTTGGAG
>JAQUSF010000127.1 GCA_028715215.1 Candidatus Zixiibacteriota bacterium | reverse complement strand
TCAGAATCTTTTCATACGCGAATGTCATCGGGTGCTCAAACCCGGCGGTCGGTTATTTCTAACAACGCCTAACGTTTCTTCACTGGAGAACCGTTTCGGTTTTCTCATTACCGGCTACCATGACAATCCTCCAAAGCCTGTCCGCAGTGACCGGGGAAACATCTTCATGGAGCATATTAATTTGATTCCCTTTCATCGCCTGGAAGTATTTCTCCGCCTGGCCGGGTTTAAAATTGAAACCCTGACCACCTATCGCCGCCGTAAGGGAAGCTGTTTTTTGTATCCGTTTATTTATCCCCTGGCCTTCTTGAGATACCGCTCAGCCTTTAAAAAACATTTTAAAGGTAAACCGGGTGAAGAAAACTACCGTGAAATCTACCGGCAGTACCTTTCGAGAACAATACTATGCGGCAGTCATATCGTTATAGTCGCCCTGAAAAAAAACTGAGAGCAACCTTACAAGGAAGTTATAAAGTCATGATTTGCGTCCATCACGATTGGGGAGTAAAGGGTGTTAAGTATGCCCTTAAAAAAAAGCATCTGGTCATCATTGTCGATGTTATTCGTTTCAGTTCTGCAGTGGTTACAGCGGTTGCCAGCGGTTTTACGGTTTACCCGGTACCCGACCTTGAAAAAGGCCGGCGCCTGGCGGATAAAACCGGTGCGGAGCTGGCGGGTAAAGCCGGCGAAGCGCGATATTCTCTGTCCCCCTTAAGTTACCTTGAGAATACCCGCCGGGGAAATAAAAAGGTAGTCCTGCCCTCCCCGAACGGAGCTACCTGTGCCACCATGTTAAAAAACGACAACAGCGGTTATATTGGTTGTTTTCTCAATGCCGCCGGCGTCGCCCGGCAGGCTCAAAAAACTGCCGAAGAAACCGGCCGGGATATAACAGTCGTAGCCGCCGGCGAAGAACGGGCGGTTGAAAAAGACGGTTTTATATATTATATCAGAGATTCCCCGGAACGGGTCTTCGCCGTTGAAGATTATCTTGGCAGCGGAGCCATTATTTCATATATGAATTGCGACAAAGATCCGGACGCCCGGCTTTGTGAAAGAGCTTATGAAGCCGTCAAAAATATCATGACGGACCTGCTTTTTGAAAGTTACAGTGGCCGCTGGCTTTTACAAAACAATGCCCGGAAAGACCTTGAACATCTAATACAAATGAACTATTATGATGTTGTCCCGGAAATAAATGACGGTAAAATTTCAGAAATAAAAAGAAATTTGCATTAATCCTGAATAGTCGTTTGGTTATACCTTTCAGTGATTTCTTAACTGTTTTACAGGAGGCTGTGTATGACGCTTCAAGAAGAAAACCAATACACCTTCGATTTCGAAGAAGTTTTCAATGTCGATGATTATTTATATTTTTATGAAGATTATCTGACCGAGGAAATTAACCAAAAACAGGTGCAATTCCTGGTCAGGGAACTGGAGCTGAACCGACCCCTCCGGATACTCGACCTGGCCTGCGGTCATGGACGTCACGCTAACCGCCTGGCCCAACTCGACCATGAGGTCACCGGTGTGGACCTTACTTCGGGCTTCCTTGAAATTGCCCGGCGAGATGCCGCCGGCAGGAACCTTAAGGTTACCTATATTCAAAAGGACATGCGTCAAATTTCTTTTCATGATGAATTCGACCGGGTGCTGTTCATGTTCACAGCGATAGGTTATTTCACCGATGAAGACAACTTCAAGGTATTGCGGAATATCAGTCGTTCTTTAAAACCCGGTGGCCTGGTGTGTCTGGACACCATTAACCGCGACAACCTTTTGAAAAATTTTCGCTCCCATATCATTACGGATAAAGGCGAAGACCTCATGCTCGACCGTAACAGTTTCGATTCCGCGACCGGGTATATCCATGACCGGCGGACAATTATTAGAAACGGCCATAGGAAAGATTTTAAATTCAGTATCAGGTTATATAATCCCAGCGAGATAAAACTGATATTAGAACAGGCTGGCCTTAAAGTGATAAAAACGTTTGGCAGCTGGGATTCTCAAAAACTGACAGGTGACGCCTGGCGGATGATTATTATTGCTGAAAAAGAATAACGCTAACCCGTTAAAAAGCCGATAACTTATCAAAAAAACATAATGTTTCGCCTGAAATGAATTGACACCATATTATAATTCATTATATTATAATAAGTTATAAATAAAGGCCGGGCTTTCGAACCCTGAAAAACATTTGTACTTCTTTAAGGTATTAGTTATTGCCTTGAGATTTCTTAACTATGGCTAAGTATATTATAATTGCCCTTGCGGGTTTGTCGGTATTATTCGTCTACAGTATTGGCAACTCGGGTAACTTAAAAGCACCGGTCATTAACCTTGCCGCCGAGAAGACCAGAATTGACCTTTACCAGGAAAACAACTTTAAAATCCCCACTTTTATCTCGGGCACTTTGTCCCGCCCGGTAGAACAAGGGAAGGAAATCGAAGCCGCAATAAATTATTTCGACATTAACAAAACTCTCTATAAAATGACCACTCCTTCCGAGGAGCTGAAACTCCAACGAACCGATCCCGATATCCTGGGGATGAAGCATGTGCGTCTGCAACAATATTATCGGAATATCCGGGTGGCGGGCGGCGATATGGTCGTGCATTTCAATCCTGAAAATATCATTCAAACCGTCAACGGTAACTATTATCCCGCCATTGAAACAGACCCCCGTCCCGGCCTGTCTTTCAATGAGGCCAAAACCATTGCCCTTTCACATAAGGATAAAGAGGCGTCACAGTTTGAAGTCAGTGATTCGGAGCTGGTGGTTTTCCCCTGGAATAACGATTATTATCTCTGCTGGCGGATGATGATAAAAAGCTCATTTCCCCAGGGTCGCTGGGAATACTATATCGATGCTCATCGGGGCCAGGTGGTTTTTTGTCTGGACCGTTTACAACCGGTAAATGATGTCGGTACCGGGATTGGTGTTATCGGCACGGCTCGCAACACCATCGAAACCAACCACAACGGCAGCCTTTATGAAATGATTGATTCCACCCGTCGTATTAGCAACAACCCGCGTGGTTACGACGGGCAGATGCCCGACAGCAATTCTATAATCACCTATCAGGCTGAACTGTCGTTGCCGGGGACAATTGCCGGCGATGCCGACAATTTCTGGGACAGCGCTTACCAGGCGGCGGCCGTGGACGCCCATGTTTTTACCGGGGCGATGTATGACTGGTGGTTACGGGAGTTTAACCGCAACAGTTACGATAACGAGGGGGCTTCTCTTACATGTATTGTCGGGTACAGCGGCGAAGGTTACAACAACGCTTACTGGGATGGCCTGCGTATTGTTATCTGGCGACCATCGCTTGACCGGCGCTCTCTGGCCGGCTGTCCGGAAGTCATTGCCCATGAATGGGCGCATGCCATAACCGATTATTCCTCACAACTGGCCTATTTCAAGGAGTCCGGTGCTCTTAACGAATCCTTCTCGGACATTATGGGAGCGGCGTTTGAATGGGCTCATGACAGTCTTGATGTTCCCGACTGGCTGCTGGGCGAAAACAGTTACACCAACGGCGCCGCCTCGCGGGATATGGCTGAACCGCATAATTATAATGACCCCGATTTCTACGGTTTAAGCGACCCGTACTGGCATGAAACCGAAGGCTGCCTGCCTTCGCAAACCAATGATTACTGCGGTGTTCACAGTAACAGCGGCGTCGGCAATAAATGGTTTTACCTGCTTGCCGAAGGCGGCATACACCACGGGATTACGGTAAGCGGCCTGGGAGTTGAAAACGCCGTTCGGATTGCTTATCGCGCCAATGTTTATTACTGGGTATCGGGTAGTGATTTCAAAAACGCCGCCCTGGGAACTATTTCCGCGGCTTGCGACCTTGACTCCTCCGGGCAGTGGGCTGAGCAGGTTACTCAAGCCTGGAAGGCGGTGGGTGTTTATACCCCGTTACCGAAATTGCTTTTCAGTTATCCTGAAGGTATTCCCTCGCTTCTTAATCGCAACAACGAGATGATACTGGAAATATCAATAAACGGCATATTCGGTGGAACGATTGTTCCCGGCACTGAAAAACTGTATTATTCCATCAATGACCAACCCTATGTTGCCGTCACTATGATGGAAGTAAATCCCGGCCGTTATGAAGCAGTACTGCCCGCCCTCGAGTGTGACAGCACCATCCGGTTCTTTTTCAGCGCCGAAGAAAGCTCGACCGGCGTTGTTTACATGCCGGATACAGTTAATCCTCATATCGCCCGACCGGTCACAGAGACAAAAATCGCTTTCCATGATAATTTTGAAACCGACAAAGGATGGAATATCAGCGGCACTGTCACCTCAGGTCAGTGGTTCCGCGGTATTCCTTACGGGGGCGGCTATCGCACCGACCCGGTCAGCGATTTCGACGGTTCCGGACGATGTTATTTAACCGGCAACAGCCCCGGCGATAACGATGTCGACGGCGGAACCACCATTCTCACTTCACCTACCTTTGCCGCGGCCGATGACAATTATGAAATTTATTACGCCCGCTGGTACGCTAATGATTACAGCCATGCCCCACACGAAGATACTATGAGGGTGCTGATTTCCAACGATAACGGTTTAAACTGGATGCCGGTCGAAACCATCGGTCCGGAACAGCAGGCATCCGGCGGGTGGTTTACGCACTCGTTCGTTATCAGTGATTTTATCGCACCTTCGGATAACATGAAATTACGTTTCGAGGTCTCTGATCTGGGTGACGGTTCGGTTGTCGAAGCGGCCATCGATGCCGTCAGTGTCAGTGCCGGCCGCTGTTTACGCTACATTTGCGGCGATGCCGATAACAGCGGTGACCTGCCGGATATCGCCGATATAACTTTTATCATCAGCTATCTCTATCTGGACGGCGACCCTCCTTTCTATATGCAGGCCGCCAATGTCGATGGTTCTCCGGACGGCACGATTGACATTTCTGATATAACTTATCTGATCCGCTTTTTATATATGCAGGGAGCCGCTCCGATTTGCGAATAAACGAAGTTTTTACCACAAAAAAAACGCCCGGGATTATCAGCCGGGCGGTTTTTGTTGTCAGCCTTTTATCATCTCGGATCCGGGGGACCATTCAGTTCGGGCAGAATTTTCGGGTCTTCCTTTAGTTTCATCATTATATACTCGACCGCTTTCATCAACTGGTCATCGTATCCCCGGGCCAGGCGGTCAGGCAGGTTATCGACCTCGATATCCGGTTCCACCCCGATATTTTCCATCACCCATTCGCCTTCAAGGTTATAAATCCCGCCCTGGGGAACAGTATAATAGCCGCCGTCCATCAGGGGACGGAAACCCCAGATGCCGATGACACCGCCCCAGGTGCGTTTCCCCATAAGCGGGCCAAGTTTATATTCGCGGAAGAAATAAGGAAAGTAGTCGCCATCGGAACAGGAGAACTGATTCATGAGCGTAATCATGTGGGCATTAATACCGGAGCCGGGAGCGGGGTCGGAAGCCAGAGTACGCGATTTATCCATTGCAACCACTTCGCGGCGCAGCCTTTCGAGTATCAATCCGGAGACGAAGCCGCCGCCGTTATAGCGGACATCGATAATAATCCCGGGTTTACGCAACTGGTGGTAAAACATTCGGGTGAACCGGACCAGGCCGAAACTGTCCATATTCGGAATATGCAGATAACCGATTTTACCGTCCGATGCCGAATCGACGTAGTTCCGCCGGCTTTCCACCCAGTCGTAATAACGCAACTTTTCTTCCGAAGCGACCGGTTTGATGACGATATCCCGGGCGCCTTCACGGGTGTGACGATTGTTCACCGTCAGGGTGACAGTTCGCCCGGCACAGTTTTGCGTGAGCGCATAGGGATTGATATCACCGGTGACATCATGGCCGTCGATTGCCAGCAGGTAATCCCCCTCATTTATATTGACCCCGGGGTCTCTCAAAGGCGAGCGCAGTTCCTCGTCCCAGTTTTCACCTTTGAGAATACGGTCGAACCGTATCAGGTTGACCGCAGGGTCGATTTTAAAATCAACGCCGAACAAACCTATTTTACTGGAAGGGATTTTTTTCATATCCCCGCCGCCGACATAGGTATGCGAACAGCATAATTCACCGACCATCTCGCCGAGCAGATAGGTCAAATCAAAACGATGAGCAACATAAGGCAAAAGCACCCGGTAACGGTCATACATGGCTTTCCAGTCCACCCCGTGCATATTTTCATCATAGAAGAAATCGCGCTCCATCCGCCAGACTTTGTCATACATCTGGACAAACTCCGCCCGGCGGTCGAGTTTCATTTCAAGGTGTCCATGATCGACCCTGGCGTCCGTCAGTTCGGCCTTATTGCCGGTCACCGGGATTATATAGTAGGCGCCATCCTTGCCCAGAAGCATTTTATCACGTCCGGCCGTAAGACGGTAACCGGAGAGACCCTCAACAAATTTATAATTTTTCTTTTCTTCGATGACGTACTTGTTCAATACGGTTTCTTCCCGGGTAACTTTCCCGCTTAAACCATAAAGAGGGTACGACGTATAAAACACCGCTCCGGATATCGCCGCCAGACCGCCGTAATTTCCGGCCGGAAGGTTGAATGCCACCTGGCGGTCGTAGATACCTTCAAAATCAATTTTCACCTTAACCGGTTGTTCTTTTTCCTTATCGTCTTTTTTGGATTCTCGGGCTTTTTCTTTCGTGGTATCGGCGATTACCGGCGTGACTTCGTCGCTTTCAGGCGCAAAAGGCGACTTCCCGTCGGCCGCCAGGACAATCAGGAAAATATTGTCGATACTGTTATTGACAAATTCAAACTCGTAATTGCTTAAAATCGGATTAAAATTACGCCTTGAAAAGAAATACAGATACTTCCCGTCCGGGTCGAACACCGGTGAGTAATCATCGGTGAACCCGGGCGTGACCTGGCGGACCAGGCGGTCATCAAAAGAATAAATAAATATCGCCGTAATACGATTTTCCAGCGTCTTATGGTAAGCCAGATAACGGCTGTCGGCGGACCAGGAGTACTGGCGAATCTCGTTTCGGTCAGCCTTGTCGATTTTATAAGGTTTCTTTTCGGTTATATCCAGGTAAAAAAGATTCAAGTCCTTGTCGGAAAAAACCAGTTTCTTGCCGTCCGGAGACCATGCGGGGTCATAGCGATGGCAGTAACCGTCGAAAGTCAACCGGGTATTTTCCTTGCCGTCGTGCGAAAGAAGATACAGTTCCTCTTCACCTGAGGCAT
>JAQUSF010000126.1 GCA_028715215.1 Candidatus Zixiibacteriota bacterium | reverse complement strand
CACCGATACCAAGCATAATCAGGTCGCCGGTTTCACGCGAGGTGATGACCATCATTGGTAATCCCTGGGCACGTTTCAGCTCCGCTTCACGCTCTTTACCTTCGAGAAGAAGAACTTTCAGTTCAGCACTCCCATGGGGGGAAATTAATTTTGTTTTAGCCATAAACAATCCCCTGTATATTTAATTTTTATTATTAATTGCTTTTCCAAATTATCAAGAATGTAATTTTTTTCACATACTTATTTAAATTTCAATAAAAAATAAATTTAATTTCCAAGATTCTAACTATATCATGGATGCTTTAAAAGTAATTTTTTTCACAAGCTATGTCAAGCGAAAAATAGCTTATGGTTCTTTTTTTTAAGATAGCTAAAAAACTTAATAAAAGCTTATCTTATTGTTATACAATGTATTATAAAATTACTCCCGAAGGCCTTCACTTCTTACAACTAAATTTTATTATATCGGGGAATATAAGAATTTATAATAAATTACTAATATTTTTTGTCAGTGGTATTCCAGAGTCAAAACAACTTGCTTTTTTGTCTATTTCTCTCTTTCATTCTTTATCTTTATCTTCTTTATCTTCTTTCAATAATGCGGAGAAAAATAAAATTACCGTGTCCGGAAGAAAGTGATTTCAGGATATTCTTTAATTCATTATATGGCATAATATTACTTATTAAATTTTCATCAAACAATATCAGTTAAAGTATAAAGGTAATAAATTAGTTAAAGATTGTGAAAAAAGTAACAAAAAACTTGACACCTCCCCCTCTCTAAACTATTATTGAACATATTGATTTATATTAAATAAACAGAAATTTTCCTCAATATGTAAAGTATTAAGGAGTTTTTATATGGCCGAGACACAGCTGATTAATCCTGATTTACAACTGATTCGGGAAATCAAAAAGGGTGGCGGCGAAACATTAAAAAAATGCTATCAATGCGCCACCTGCTCGGTAGTTTGTAATCTTTCCCCGAATGACCACCCCTTCCCGCGTAAAGAAATGATTCTGGCCAGCTGGGGACAAAAAGAAAAATTAATGAAAGACCCGGATATCTGGATGTGTTTTCAATGCAATGACTGTTCGATTCATTGCCCCCGCGGTGCCCGGCCCGGTGATATTCTTGCCGCCATTCGCGCTTACATATATAAATCCTTTGCCTTTCCGGCTTTTATGGGTAAAGCCCTGGCCAGTCCCAAAGCCCTGCCCGTGCTTCTTCTTGTGCCGACATTAATTCTTCTAGGCTGTATTCTGGCTTTTGCCCCGACCACGCCTGAGGGTGGTTTCCTGTTCTTACAGCAAAACGATATTGATTTCAATATCTTCCTGCCGCACAGCGCGGTGGACGCCTTGTTTGTCCTGGGAAATATTCTAATTTTCATTTTTGCCGCTGTCGGCTTTATCAGATTCTGGAAAGGACTACAGGTTCCCGGACAGGAAAAGAAACTGTCTTTTATGACCGCTCTGTTTTTGACTATTAAAGATATCATCAGCCACAAGCAGTTTCATCAGTGCCAGACCAATAAACACCGTTATATCGGTCACCTGCTTCTTTTTTATGGTTTTATCGGCGCGATGGTCACTACGGGAGCGGTATTTGTATTTATTTTCATACCCCATTACCTCTCTCTTTTGGGCCTGGAAGAATTATCCCCCTATTTTACCTTGCCGCTGGATTTACCTAATCCGGTGAAATTTATCGGGATGTTCAGCGGGCTGGCCTTGATGGCCGGCAGTATCCTGCTGGTAGTGCGACGGCTGACCCACCGTGATATTGTCGGCGCCAGTGGTTACACCGACCAGCTGTTTTTGTATATCATGTTCTTCGTGGGACTGACCGGAATGCTGTCATGGTTGACGCGTCTTACCGGCATACCCATGCTGGCTTATGTAAATTATTTCATTCATCTGGTGGTGGTTTTCTTTTTACTGTGGTATATGCCTTACTCCAAATTCGCCCATATGATTTACCGTACCCTCGCCCTGGTCCACTGCCGGATGATCGGACGTACCGCCACAGTGTAACCGTCAAAACCGGCGCATCTTGAGAAAAATCCGGCCAAAGTCACAGGCATGGGAACAGGCCGGGCGATTTCATTCAGAATTATCCTGACGCCGATAAATCTTATCGTTCATTCAGCTTTTTTAAGAAAATTTTCAACAGCCTTAACCGTGAGTTGCATATGTTCCGATGTATGAGCGGTGCTTACAAACCAGGCTTCAAACCCCGAAGGCGGGATATAGACGCCTTCGTCCAGCAAGGCATGGAAAAAATTCGCATACCTCGCCATATCCGATTTTTTGGCGTCTTCAAAATTATTTATCTTGTATTCGCTGAAGAACAGGGTGAACAGGCTTTCCACCCTGTTAATTTGTACTTTAATGTCATATTTTTCAAACAGCCCGGACAGCCGGCCTGTTAAATCTTCAGCATAACGTTTGATATATTCATAAACGCCCGGTCTAGCCAGCTCTTTCAAAGTGCTTATTCCCCCGGCTGTCGAGAGTGGATTCCCCGAAAGAGTGCCGGCCTGGTAAATATTGCCCATGGGCGCCAGGCAATCCATCAATTCCTTGCGTCCTCCCACAGCACCGATCGGCATGCCGCCGCCGAGAATTTTACCCAGGCAGACAAGGTCCGGCTTGAGACCATAGTGTTCGGCTGCTCCACCCGGAGCTACTCTGAAACCGGTGATGACCTCATCGAAAATAAGGATACTGCCGTTGTGACTGGTTTTTTTAAACAGGTGTTCAAGAAAACCATTCGCGGGCGGAACAACGCCCATATTGGCGGCAATGGGTTCGACAATCACCCCGGCGATAGCGGAACCGTACCGCAGAAAACAATCATCGACCGCTTTAAAATCGTTATAAGGAATTGAGACCGTAATCCGGGTAATGTCCTCGGGCACCCCGGCGCTGGCCCGCAGACCACTGGTGGCCAGACCGGAACCGGCTCTTACCAGAAACAAATCCGAGTGGCCATGATAACCGCCATCGAACTTTATTATTATCTCGCGACCGGTAGCCCCGCGGGCGATACGCGCCGCGGTCATGCAGGCCTCGGTCCCGGAACTGACCAACCGCAACTTTTCAATATGCGGCATGCGCTCGATAACCAACTCGGTCAGCGCGAGCTCCTCCCGCGTCGGTACGCCGTAGGAACAACCGCGACCGGCGGCATCTCTTATGGTCTTCACTACTTCAGGATGTGCATGGCCTAGTATCAAGGGTCCCCAGGACATGACATAATCCAGATAACGGTTGCCGTCGATATCCCAAAGCCACGCCCCTTCACCTCTATCGACCAGGAAGGGAGTACCGCCGACCGACCCGAACGCCCGCACGGGACTGTTTACCCCTCCGGGGATAAGGGCAAGGGAGCGACTGAAAACCTTTTCGGAATTCACGGTTTGTTTTCTTGTTTTCATAAAAGTCATTCGGTTTCCTGCAACCATCGAGCTACTTCAGGGGCGTGATACGAGATGATAATATCCGCTCCGGCCCTTTTGATGGCGGTCAGAATTTCCATTATAAGTTTTTTTTCATCGGCCCATTTATCAGCCCCGGCCAGTTTCGCCAGGGTATATTCACCGCTGACATTATAAGCCGCCAGGGTGATGTTGAAAGTCGCTCTGGCGCGGGCGATGATATCGAGGTAAGCGAGCGCCGGCTTGACCATGACAATATCAGCCCCCTCGTCAATATCCAGGGCTATTTCTCTAAGCGCTTCATCGGCATTGGCCGGGTCCATCTGGTAGGTTTTGCGGTCGCCGAACCGGGGAGCGGATTGCACGGCCTCGCGAAACGGTCCGTAAAAAGCCGAGTTGTATTTAGCCGCATAAGGCATAATAGCCGTATCGGTATATCCGTATTCATCCAGAGCCCGGCGGATGGCTCCCACCCGGCCATCCATCATGTCCGATGGCGCCACCATATCCGCCCCGGCTTTAGCATGGCTGACAGCCTGCCGCGCCAGTACTTCCAGGGTAGCATCGTTATCAATCCGTCCATCTTTTACAATGCCGCAGTGTCCATGGTCGGTATATTCACACAGACAGACATCGGTAATGACCAGAATTTCAGGATTAATTTCTTTTATCTTTTCGACCGCCCGCTGTATAATGCCGTCCTTTTTAAGCGACTCCGAACCCGTGGCATCTTTACGCCGCGGCGTTCCGAACAGGAGGACACCTGGTACGCCGCATTCATAAACCTTCTGCGCTTCTTCGGCTATCTTTTCCAACGGGTAATTGAAAATACCCGGCATGCTCCCAACAGGCTCGGGATTATTAACCTGTTCGCTTACAAACAGCGGATAAACGAAATCAGCAGGATGCAAACGGGTCTGTTGCACCAGTTTTCTCATGGCGGCACTTTTGCGCAGCCGGCGGGGACGTGACTGGGGAAATTTCATCTTCTCCTCATAAACGGATTTTTTCGATAAAAGGCTAATAGTTCTTCAATGATGCCTGCCACGGTGTGGATTTTAGCCTCCAGCATTACTTCCAGATTATAAGAACGGATAACCTGTGATGTCGATGGCCCGATGGAAACAATTTGCGAACGTTCCAATATTTTTTTACAGGTGCTCTCCCCGGCTAAAATCCGGCACAGTCCTTTAACGGTCGAGCCACTGGTAAAAATAATCATATCCGGCGGGTAAGATATCAATTTTTCCTTCATACCTTCCAGCCAGCCGGCATATTTTGTTTCATAGACCGTCAGCGGAAGAATGCAGGCGCCTTCAACGGCGAAGCTCCTCTCGACTGTATCATCGGCCAGGTTGCCCCTGACCCGAATAACGGCGGCTGCCTCCATATCAAATTCGCGCGGCATCTCGTCAGCCAGGCAAACTACCGTAGCTTCAGAAGGAACGAAATCCGCTTTAATGCCGTACTCCGATAAAGTATCCGAAGTACTTTCTCCGACCGTGGCTATTTTATAGCCGGCCAGGTTCCTGATATCGCCGATTCGTTCACGGTACTGTTTTAAAAAATAATGCACCCCGTTTTCACTGGTGAAAACCAGCCACCGCCTTTCACCTTCTATTTTTTTAAAATTCGCCCAGCCGGGGTCGTCAATATATTCAGCGGTGGCGATTGTCGGGTACGGCAGGGGTTCGGCGCCAAGGTTGCGAAGTTTCCGGTAAAAATCCTGAGCCTGAACCGCCGGCCGGGTCACCATTACGCGCATACCGAAAAGGGGCCGGTTTTCAAACCATTCGAGGGTATCATGCAAGTTTACCACGTCACCAAACACAAATAGAGCCGGGGGATTAATATTTTCTTCCTTAACTTTCCCGGCAATATGCTCAAGCGTCGAAATAACCGTATGCTGGGTTGGAAAGGTAGCACGTTCGATAACCGCCACCGGGGTGTCCGACGCCATGCCGGCGGCTTTTAACCTCGCGGCGATTTCATCGATTTCCTTCACTCCCATATAAATAACCAGAGTACCGTGTCGGGCTTGCGCCACCCACTCCCAGGAAACCGAGGGCAGCTCCTTTTCATCAGCCTTATGACCGGTCAGAAACATGACAAACGATGACTGGCGGCGTTCGGTGACGGGAATTCCGCTGTAGGCAGGGCCGGCCACACCGGCGGTTACACCCGGAACAATTTCATAAGGAATGTTATTTTCTTTCAGATAAGCGGCTTCTTCCCCGCCCCGGCCGAAGACAATCGGGTCGCCGCCTTTAAGGCGCACTACCCTTTTATTTTCCCGTGCCAGTTTTACCATCAGCTCGTTGATTTCCACCTGGGGCAGGGTATGCCGACCGGCTTTTTTACCGACATAATATTTTTCGGTGCTTGCCGGCAGGGTGACCAAAAGTTCCAGGGGGATAAGGTTGTCATAGACAACCGCATCACAGGTCTGCAAGAGACTTTTACCTTTAACGGTAATTAAATCCGGGTCACCGGGCCCGGCTCCTACCAGGTAAACGATACCGGTTTTACTATTTTTCAATTCAGGCATGGATTAACGCTCCGGCGCCCTGGGCCAGTAACCGTCGAACCACTTCGTCAACCAGCGTATCATCGGACTGCGCCACATCAATTTTATGGGTTACATATAATCGTTTTGTCCCGCTTTTGTCAAGTACGACCGCACTCAGGTAAATTTCCTGCCTGACCCGGCGCGCCCAGCCGCCCACGGGGGTGGAACAACCCGCGTGAAGGCGAGACAGCAGCAGGCGCTCGATATTCAGAACCCGGCGGGCATCGGCATTGTCGATAGTCTGCGTAATTTTTTTGTAAAACTCATCATCAGCCCTGACCTGCACCAGGAGCAAACCCTGTCCCGGCGCCGGTACGAAATCCTCCGGAGGTAAGACCGTGGTTATAAAATTATCGTAACCCAGCCGCACCAGTCCCGCCCGCGCCATCACCAGCGCATCATACCGGCCTGATTGCATTTTCTTTATCCGGGTTTCGATATTACCCCGGATATCGATACCATTTAAATCGGGGCGCACAAACAATAACTGCGCCCGACGCCTCGGGGAACTTGACCCCACCACCGCTCCGGGCTTTATATCCTGGATTTTCCTGTTATCTCTTGACAGCCAGACATCTTCACAGGGTCCGCGCCCGGGAACCGCTCCGACAGCCAGGCCCGCCGTCATAACCGAGGGTAAATCTTTGGCGCTGTGCACGGCGATATCAACAGCTCCCTCGAGCAATGCCTGCTCAATTTTTTTGGTAAATAAGCCGGTGCCACCGATTTTATCCAGGGCTGTTACCCGGTTGGTATCGCCGGCGGTTTTAATGATAACAGGTTTAAATTCGATATCAGGATATTTATCACGAAGTAAACCGGCCACGTGATTTGTCTGCCAGAGCGCCAGTTTACTGCCCCGGGTGCCGATTCTAATTTTTTTACTTCTCATTTACTCCGTATCAGTTCCGGTAATCGGGTTTTCGAGCAGGCGGTCCAGTTCTTCTTCGAGTTCACGGTCATTTTTCTCATCCAGGAGAGTTTTCCAGTCAGTATTTAAAAAACTGTTGAAGCAATCGGCTCTTCTGGCGGTCTCACCCGGCCAGCGCTGACCGACTTTTTTGCGGAAAGACGCCGCCAGGCGGGCAATCCGGCTCCAGCGCTCCGGAAAAACATCTTCGAGTATAAGCCGGAGATAACCCGACATGAAGGGAGCTCTGCCGTCGGTGGAAACTGCGATGGAAAGACAATCGCGCTTTATGACAGCCGGGAAAATAACATCACATAAGGCCGGGTTGTCGACCAC
>JAQUSF010000034.1 GCA_028715215.1 Candidatus Zixiibacteriota bacterium | reverse complement strand
GGTATAAGTACCGGCCGCCACCAGGACGGTATCGCTGTGAGCCGAGGAGTCGATTGCGGCTTGAATGGTGGGGGCGTCGCCGCTGCCGTCGGCTTTAACGTACCAGACCCGGGGGAAATCACAGGCATCGCCCCGCCTGTTGCCATTAGTGTCTATCTGGTCGGGATTCCAGGTTTCGGGACAGTTGTCACAGATATCGCCCACCCCGTCGCCATCCATATCCTCCTGGCCGGGATTGAAGATGTTCGGGCAGTTGTCTTCGGCACAGGCATTACCCGGATAGCCGGGATCACCATACCCATCGCCATCGGTTTCGACACACACCATATCCGTCAGTTTGGCAATAAATACGTCCGCTTCGAACTGATAACCCTGATAGGGATTGATAAGAGGAAGATTGGGTGAATGGGTTACTCCGGTCACATATGCGTCAGCTTCGTTGTCAACTGCCAGCGCCCGTGCCTTATCCTGGCCGGCACCGCCAAGGCAGGTGCTGTAACGGAGAGCTCTGGTGACGGCATCGAACTTTGCCAGAAATATATCGGTATTTCCCGGAGAGGACTGCAGAGGATCAACCTGGGGAAAATCGGGCGAAGCCGTTTGTCCGGTTATGTAAATATCATTCTGGCTGTCGAGGGCAACAGCCATGGCTACATCTTCTTCATTGCCCCCTAAAAAAGTACTGTGTACAAAAGCATCTCCGGCGGCATTTATTAAAGTCAGAAAGGCATCGTAACCCCCGGCCAAAAAATCCTGATAAGCGTTGACCGTCGGGAAATCGGGGGAGTCGGTGGTTCCAACGACGTACGCCTGACCGGCATTGTCAACCGTAATACCGTATCCGATATCCGTACTGTCATGACCCAGTAACAGGCTGTATTCCAGGGCATTCCCATTTACTGATAACTTGGAAACGAAGGCATCATCTTTACCAGTATTATTGTGCTGTAAAGGATTGGTGATGGGGAAAAGGAATGACCGTGTCACGCCGGTAACATATGCACATCGCTGATTGTCGACGGCAATATCATAAGCTCTTTCGCTTCCTTCATGTCCCAGGTAAGTGCTGTAAACCAGCGTACCGCCCGAACTATCAAACTTGGCGATAAAAACATCGGCCAAGGGCTGGTCATCCTGAATGGGATTAACCAGGGGGAAATCATTTGACAGGGTTTCACCGGCCACATAGACGTTATTAATATCATCCACTGCAATTCCCCCGGCTTCTTCATAGTTACTCCCACCCAGGTAAGTACTGTAAATGAGGTTGTTCCCGGTACTGTTAAGCTTAACCACAAAGGCATCAACGCCCTTAAGTACCGCCTGATATGCATTATAAACAGGAAAATCGGCCGAGCCGGTTCGACCGGTAATATAGATATTATCGTTCACATCGAGGGTAATATCATACGCCCAATCATCACCCGCGCCTCCCAGGTACGTACTGTATAGAAGTTCCTCCCCGGTGTTGTTCATTTTAGTAATAAATATATCATAACCGGCTTCAATCGTTTCCTGATAGGCGTTATAAGTGGGGAAGTTAACTGATTCCGTAACGCCGGTAATAAGGGCACAATTTTCCGAGTTAACTGTGATGCCGAAACTTTCTTCCAACGCACCCCCGCCAAGATACGTGTTGAACGTCAGGACAGGGTCAATTACCAACGGCAAGCGGGGATCATAGTCATTACTTATCGAAAAACCAAAACTGTTGGCAGAGCGAAGGACATATTGGCCGTCCAGAGTAATCCGCTGTCCCCGGTATATTTGATATATTTTTGGTTTGTGTTCGACTATCCGGCTCCACCCGGTTTCAACAAGCAACTCCCCGTTTTCATTAACAGTCATCGAAACCGCCCCTTCATAACTGAGGCTGATTTGCGACAAATCGGCGCCCGGTGCAATCATGAAATCATACTCCAGACAGTCTTTATGACCATAATACTTCAGGTCGATACCGGGATAAATATCTTTATAAATCAGCGCCTGATAAGAGGGAACGTCGGTAAGCCAATTCTGCGGATTAGCAGAAAGAAAATAATGACATTTATAAGGTAACTCATCCTCGGCGATGACAACCGGCGATTGATTGGCATTATTTAAACTAACCTTTAATGTCAGCAGGTCGAGCTTTATGGAAGCATTGTATCCTTTATCATAATGATTGTAGGCCGGTGAAAAACCGGAGTCATGAAAACGTGTGAACTGATACAAAACGCCTTCTTTTAAAAACCAGATGTTGACCCCGGTAGTGTTGGTGCGATAGAGAACCCGGTCATCCCATTGCCCCCGATTGCTGATAAAGTATAAGGTATTTAAATTCTTATGGGTTATTAGCCGGTTTGATTCCATATTTTCATAACGGCCGGAAAACGACATATCATTAAATGATATCACAAAAATTGAGACAATTATAATTCCCTTTATTATTTTATTCATCTGATAACCTCAAATATTGAAATTTTAAAGTTTTTTCCCACCTTAAATATTATCTCAAGATAAGACCTCAGTCAGTACCGGGCGACTTGTGAAAAACTGTTTTTTATATAATCTCGCCCATAACAAATACTTACAAGACCAATATAAATATATGTAACAATCCGCTTCTTACCAAGAAAAAAAGTAATTACGGACAATTTCTAATTTTATTCTATATGAACAAAACAACATATAATAATACTATACAAAACAGGTTGGCTGTTTCCCGGGGAGAGAACCGGTTGGCAGTAGAACGAGAAAGGGATAGTATTCTATACATAAAGGGAATTAACCAGCTCAAATCTCAAACTGAAGTTTTAATTTTTCTTTATTTTTAAAAGTTCTTCTGAAAGAAATAAAAAGGGTCAGAATAAAGATAAAACTCCAGGTCAGCAAACCTGCGCTAAGTAAAAAAAATGAATATGAGGGGGGTTTTACGATACCAAAAACATTTTCAGGATAATGAAAAAAGGATAGTAAAATTAGGATTGTCCCAATAGCGAATCCCGGCCAGACCGGCCAGGGGGCTTTTACCGTATAGCCAAGTTCGTATAGACCGGTCAGAACGAACCCGAAAACGGTCATCAATCCAGCGGTAACTATCGGGGCAATTACCGGTGCCAGCCAGGGCATGGGGATTAAAAAAAGGATATCCCAATCGAAAAATGTGGCTGGCCAATCAAGAAGGACCTTTAACCAGACATAATAAAATAAGTCCCAGACACCGAAAAGTATTAAGCCGTATCCCAGCCTGTCCCCGATTTTTCTTCCGGTTATAAAAGCAACCGCCGTCAGCATCACTAACGTCGCGGCTTCCCGTAATATCTCAATTACTACTATCTTGCCGGGTATACCTGCCCAGGGAAAGTTAAACCCGCCGGGGTAGTACAATTCTCTTAAGTAAACGACCACCGTCGCTTCCAGGTATGCCATAGCCACCGCAAAGATGCCGATTATCAACAACTTTACCGAGTAATTAATCTGATTCAAAATATCCTCGACCTGAAAATACTATAATTTATTATTACCTGGATTTAATTAATCACGTCCTTCTACTCTTTATATATTTTCATTTTCATTTTTAAAACCGTACCCTGACCGGAGAGACTCTCCAGGGTAATATTACCGTCATACATTTCGATAATTCTTTTAACCATTGCCAGTCCAATACCGGTTCCGCCGGTTTCAACCTTTGTCGAAAAAAAAGGTTTAAATACTTCCTGGATATGTTCGTTACTGATGCCTTTTCCGTTATCCTCGAAATCAAGCAGGAGATAACTGTCTTTTCGCTGCCAGTTTATTGTTATAACCGGTTTTTTTACTCCGGTCATGGCTTCCAGGCTGTTTAAAAGCAGGTTGTTAAAGGCCAGCAGCAACTGCCTGTAATTGGAATGAATCCAGACATTACGGTCGCCGGAGATATCCATCCTTACATTTTCTTCGCTTATACGTAAGCGGTTATTATAGACCAGTTCGTTAACGACCACTGACAGATTTACCCGTTCCGGCATCTTCTCGGAATCTATTTTGGTATAAGCGGTAATAAGGCGGGTGATTTCAACCGCTTTCATTACCGCCTGCTCGCCGATGGTGACGTAATAATTCAGATCCCTGCCATCATTACTGTTATCAAAAACGCGGTTTTTAATACGGTCAAAAGCTACGTTGGCGGGAAACAGGGCGTTTCGAATTTCATGAGCAAAAACACCGGCGGTTCGCTTGGCCTGTTCATATTTTTCCGTTTCAGCCGCGCGTACCGTTTCTTCGGCCTTTATCTGTTCGGTAATATCCCTTACGCTGCCTATTATAAAAAGTGCTGTACCACGGTTATCCCTTATCACCACATGGCTGTCGCTTAACCAGCGGTAGGCTCCGTTTTTACAACACAAACGGTATTGGGTTGTATCCGAACCGGCATCATCAATAGATGCCCGAATCAAATTATCACGATGATCGCCGATTTGTTTCAAATCATCGGCGTGAACGAGCGTTCTCATACCTGATGCTCCCATGGCAATGACCTCCTCGGGAGAATAGCCGGTCATTGCCATTACCGACTGGCTGATATAATCATAAGTCATGGTCTGAAGGTTCAGGCGATAGAGAACATCGCGGGAATTTTTCAAGGCTTCGCTGAAACGGGCTTCGCTTTCCCTTAAAGCCGCTTCGCTTCTCTTATGCTCGGTTATATCCATACAGGTACCTATCATCCGTACCATCCTGCCCTCGGCATTACTTATTCCACGACCGCGAGCTCGAACCCAGATATGCGTATTGTCCTTACATATCATGCGATGTTCGTAGTAAAATTCAGGTGTTTTACTCTGTAGATGATCATTAACAGCCCGTGCCACCGCCATTCGGTCATCAGGATGTATGTACCTGGTCCAGGCATCATAATTATTGGCGATCTCATTGTCTTTATAACCGAGATTGGTTTTGACAGCCGGGTCGATATAATATTCCCCGGTTTCAAGATTCCAGTCCCATATACCTACTTTGGTGACGGTGGTTGCCAGTTCATAACGCCTTTCGCTTTCGCTTAAAGCATCCTGAGCTTTCTTGCGTTCCAGGGCGATAGCGATATGTTCGGAAGCGAATTTCAATATTTCAAGGTCTTTTTCGGTATAAGCATTTTCGTCGTAATAATTCTGTACCACCACCGCCCCGATTACTTCAGAGCCGGTCTTAAGAGGAACGCCCAGCCATATTTTGGAGGGTGTGCCGACCGTGTATATTTCTCCTGCCTCCACCAGGCGCCGTTTTATCTCGCTGTTGGCTAAAAGCGGTCGCTCATTTTTTATCACGTATGAGGTCATGGTTTTGCCGGCTGGAAAACGAATAAAAGAGTCTTTCTCGTCGACCTGATAAGAATTATAAATGGTGTCGGTTGCCCGGTCATAAAGAGCAATGAAAAAATTTGAAGTATCAATGATGGCGTTCAATTCATTGCGGATAAGTTTGAATAATTCGTTTATGTCTTTGGTGACATTGACGGCATTGGAAATTCTATAAAGAACCATCTGCAATTCATCGTTCCGTTTCCTTTCCGTAATATCGACGACAACACCCCTGACGCCTGTTATTTGTCCCTCGTGGTAAATGGGACTGGAATGAATGCTCACCGGAAAGACAGTACCGTTTTTACGAACAGCCCGGTATTCGCCGGGTTCCAGTTTTTCACCTTTTAATAACTTATCAAATTTATCAGCCACCTGCGCTCGGTATTCAGGGACAAGCAATTCCAGTATTTTAATACCCCGCTTAAGATCCTCTTTGTCATATCCGAAGTATGCCAATGCCTTATAGTTGGCAAATGTTATCACACTTTCTTTATTTATTTCGTAGATTCCTTCCGGGGCCAGCTCGGCGATATCGCGGAACTTATCTTCGCTTTCTCTCAAAGCCTGTTCGGCTTTTTTTCGCTCGGTAATATCATGACCTACGGCAATAGCTCGCATCTGGTCGGAATCAGGTGAAAACATGGCGGAATTAGACCAGAGGATGGTTCTTATTTCACCTGTTTTAGTCATCAGCGGGCCTTCATACTTATCCTCCGGATGCTGCCTGACCCATTGGGCAAAATCTTCGATTTGAAAGTAAACATGGTCCGGCGGCAGGAAAATATCCGGCCAGCTTTTACCGATGACTTCTTCTTTTTTGTAGCCTGTCACTCTTTCACATTCCTTGTTAAAAACCGTGATGCAGGCCTTATTATCAAGGCAAACCACCAGGCTGTTGGCGGTTTCAAGAAGGGAACCCACGAATTCCTGTTCGCTTTTAAGCTCTTGCTGAGTTTTAACAATATCAGTTATATCCATAGCAATCCCGAGAACCGCCACGACATTATTCAGGGCATCTCTTATCGGTTGCAGATTGGTACGGAAGCGGTATTTACGATTATTTAATATGGTTTCAAACTCATCCAGCTCGGCCTTACCGCTATCAAACACCTGTTTCAACATCGCCATTTGATGTTCGGCCTTTTCTAAAGGGAAGAAATCTTGTATCGACCTCCCGACCAGTTCTTCCGGCTTACCGCCCAGATACCGGCTGGATACATTGTTTAAAAACATAAACTTGCCATTGCGATCCAGCATAAATATGTTTTCTTCAGCGCTTTCCACCAGGGTTCGATATTTTTCCTCGCTGTTTCGAAGAGCATCTTCCGTTATTTTTCTCTGAGTATAGTCATAAAAATTTTCCACGATACCGAGGATTTCACCATCGGCACTGCGGTAAGGAATTGCGTTAATCAAGGTATATATTCTGGTTCCGTCATGCAGTTTATTTTCCAATTCATAAATATACTGCTCTTTTCCGCTCAAAATTTGTTTCAATGGACAACACGGGGTGTGACAATAGTGATTGGGCCACTGCTCATAACATTTTTTACCGACTTCATCTTCTTGTTGAACCTTAAACAGTTTTATATAAGTTTCGTTGACATTTTTGATGATGTAATATTTATCAATAACACAAAGCGGTGCTGCCGCCCTGAAGATTTGTTCTAACTGACTTCGAGAAGTTTTAATTTCTTCTTCCGCCTGTTTTCGAAAAGTAATATCCCGGGCTATTCCCTCAATACCGGTGATATTACCGATATCGTCCCGAAGAAAACAGGAATTTATACTTAAAGCCACCCGTCGACCCTCCCGGTGTTTCACGAGTATCTCATATTCCGACACCCTGCCCTGTTTGTTCATCAGAGCCATCAGTTCCTCCCATTTTTCAGGATAAATGAGGTACTCTTTCATGTAATGGTTAATCAATTCCGAAGAAGCGTGGCCAAGGATTATTTTAACCGGCAGTGAAATCCAGACCAGTCGACCATCCTTATCCGTGCGGAAGATAACATCCTGAATATTTTCGATAATCGAATTCAGGTTTTTTGCACTTTCCTGAACTCGTTCGACAGCCCGACGGCGATAAGTATTGGCTATTATCAAAGCTATCGCCAACAAGGATAATATAATCAGAATATAAGATTGATTATGATATGCAAAAACCGAGATTATAGCCCACAGGGACTTCTTATGAAGATTCACTACCTGATAACGATTTCTGGCGTTGATTATAAAAGTTTGGACTACACCCCGCTCATCAATCATCAGGGGTTGGTAATCGCCGGCTTGAAAAGGAAAGGCGGCCAATAATGATAAATCAGCGGAATAAATTCCGTCACTGAAAACATGACCTTCCCGTTCAGCCTCAGCCAGTTTTATTCTACCAAGATGTTTTCCGAACGCCACCGTGTCGGAAAAAGCCAGAAGCTTTAAACCGTCGGTACTGTAAATCCTGATGATGGAATTGAAATAATGAACGAACAGACTTGTCGTTTCCTCAGTCCCATACGGTGCCAGCCATATTTCATGCGGCTTTTCAGAAATCTCGAGAACGTCCATAACCTGACCCCGGGAATTAATTTTTGAAATATAATAACTGCCGTTTGAGGTGCTGTCATGAAAGGCAATCGGACTAAGGGGTTTTTCCGAGGTTACGAAGAAAGACTTGTTATCATCACCAACCACAATTTTAGCGCCGTAAAAGTTCTCGGCTGTAATCCGGTTATAGATAATCCGGCCGCGAGAATTTACAATTGTCAGATAGCCATAATAGTCGTTGAAATTACTGTCAGCTACACCCTGCTGGGGATTATAGGAGGTAAAAATAACTGCCGGCTCGATAGAATCAACGACGGGGTAAAAATCGTAACGGTTCAAAAGCGACGCTACCGGCAAGGACCATTCTATCCTTAACGATTCCATCTCGACACAGAACAACTCGCGCGGGACAAGTTCCCGCATGGAGTTGACATAGAAAAACGCCTCATGGCGGTCATCATAGTCGTAATCACCAAGGTAAAGCAGGTAAATTTCCGGTTCCCAGCGATGGTCACCGGTGGCGTCACGACCGGAGGTTAAAAATATTCGTTCCCATTTATCAGTTTGAGGAATTTGACGAAAAACCCAGGCTGTATCATTTCTATAACCGGCACCGGCAATAGCCTGATAGTTTTGGAAATGGTCAGAATAAAAACCCCAGTCATTTATAATCAACCAGACTGGGTTGTCGTCGATGGTTTTCATCGACGGATAGGAAATAAAAGTAAAATTAGCCGGATTATCGATATTCAGCGACGGGTTATATGCCCGAATAAAAGCCCCTTCTTCCCGACCGGCGATACCAAGTTTAAATACCTGGGCGGGTCGTAACTGCGGTTTGGTAAAAACTTCCCAATTGCCGGATTGTATTTCCTTAAGTTCATAAGGTAATAAATTCGCATCATAACGATTTGAGATGGAGAACTTCTTAGCCGCCCAACATGAAGAACCGGTTATAAACAGAACCAGTCCCAAAGAAATTGTTTTTATTAATGACACCCTTTGCATCGGGACTCGGGGAAGTTAAAGTTTTAGCTTAAGCCGGATTCCTAATCTAAACATTTACTTTAATATATAAAGAATTTACATCCAGTCAACTGGTCAAATGTAAACCATAAAACAATTAAAAAACCGTCACTGAAACAGTGACGGTTTTAAAAAAATCAAGTCAAATGTCATGGACAATCAGCCAGGGGGTCATGGGAGATATACAGAAAATCAATCAACCGGGTAATATCGGCGATGTCGGGTTCCCCCCCGCTGGCGTCGGCATCAGCTTCTTCCAGACAACAGAGTGGTACATGAGAAATATACAAATAATCAATCAGACGGGTTATATCGGCAATATCCGGCATTTCATCCGGGGAACAGTCGGCATTCCCGGTAAAACCCACACAACAACCGGCGCTGATAACCGCCACATCATCAACATACCAGCCCTCCTGAGTGACATAGCCGTCGGTACCGAAACGAAACATCAACTGCACGACGCCGGAGTATGCTGATAAATCGACGATGGCTTTGGTCCAGCCCTGGTCACCGGAAAAAACTGGTGTACCCGGAGTATACGGGCTGGCGGGATTATCCACGATAGTATAAGGATAACCGCCCTCCGGAGTAACCTGTTCCCATATCCCTCCTCCGGAGGATATCATCACCATGCCGCCATCCCAGGCAGTGCTCCCATCATTATTATCTTCAGCCGATATCCAGTGCCAGAAACTTAGTTCAGCATTGGCAGGCAGAAGTAACGGGGGGGTTATCAGGGCGGCGTCAAGATTATCGGAATAATATTCCGAACCCCATCCGCCTGCTTTCCAGCTGTTGGAACCGCTGTGATAACGGTACGTATCCAGATGCCACTCGTCATTGAAAGTCAGGGTCAGGGCTTTATGTGTCCAGGGTTTGACGGGACCGTCAAAATTATCCTCGAAACCGGGCGTATCACCGATAAAAATATAAAAGGAGTCACTGGTCGCATAACCGCCATCGGCAGTTATATTAATCTTTAAAAGGGCATAATGAGGGTCGGGGCAGGAGGAATTTATATTCAAGATAAAGGGGGTCTGGGTGGTACTGGAATCGCCCCAGTTAATAAGCGGGTCGAATGCGGCACTGGCGGAGGTTACGGAGATATAAGGGTCGGAGGAAGACAGCGTACCGACAGTATTTACGGCATCAAGACCGGTATTAACAATCAGATATGATAACTCAACGTCTTCCCCGGGGTCGGCATGACCATCGCCGTCACCGGCAACATCGTCCAGATTATGTCCGATACTGCTGATAACCGGTTTATCCTGAGGCATAATGCGTATTATCATACTTTCCTGCTCGGCCGGACAAAGGCTGTCAGGTTCCCAGTAGCAATACAGACTGTCAAGGATGAACCAGGTATTGAACGATCCGCCCCAGCCGTAATTCATGTGATATTGATATTGTTCACCCAGCATCCGGTAACCATCGCAAATAATAGAGTGACGGGTAATAAAATAGTTCACGGGACGGCCGTTATCGATCTCCTCCTTGGCAATATTGTACCATTCTTCAAGAGTGTATTGATACCGGGACACCAGGGTGAGTTCGGAACTGTACTTAAAGTAATTGGTAAACGATTTCATGGCTGCGGAGATATAACTGCCCGAACCACAGGCACCGTAATCCATATCACAGGATACGCCGACTTCATAGTTCAACTCCGCCAGGGCATCTTCCTCGGTTGGTGAACATCCCAGGTCGCAGCTATCGGGTATATTCGCCCAGTCATAACTATCCGTAAAATCGGCGGTCAAGTATTCCCCGGGAGTGCTTCCTCCACAGGAATTATCTCCTTGCCAGTAATAAGTGTGAGTGCCCAGACCACTTTCCGGCCATTGCCAGAAAAGTAAAATCTGGGCAATAGCGGTGGCTACACAACCAACAACCGTCCGGTCGCCATCCCCCATCGGACAGTAATTATTATAAGGCGCCCGCTGGTGCCAGCTGGAAGTAATAAGAGGTCCGGCTTCATCAATTCCCAGGCTTTGCCGGGCCATAGACTTGGGATTGAATTCAGCGGGACTGACTGTAAACTTGTCCCATAACTGTTTCTGACCATGGCCGAATAAGGCAAAATCATCATCAGGTTGAGCTGCCTCCAGACTGCCATACTTTTGCACGTAAAGTCCCATCCGCGAAGACAGCATCTCTCTAAGTAACAATAAAAAGCCGCCTTCCTGACTTTCGTCGAGATTCGATTCATCCGAGTAGGCTTTAATAGGAGTCATCTCTTTCAATACCGGCACGACAACAAATCCCCGGGGCAATATGTTATAGTACCGGGCTAAAAGGGTATCGCCCGCATATAATTCATTGACTTCGATAATATCAGGCGTTAATGAACCTGCCCAGCCTCCTTTTTCAAAAACCACCAGAGAAAGCCAGTTCTGGCAGACCATCTCCATTTCATCAGCCTGCGCCAGCTCTCCCCGGCTGTCTCCCCCAGTAATAAAAAGAAGAAATAGAATTACTAATGGAATCAAACCATACTTTTTTAGGTCATAATTGAAAGACGACATTGTAAAAACTCCTACCGTTCTATGGTTGTTATATTATTTTATTGAAAAACCTTCACATGTTAGTATCTTTAGTAAGACAAATACCAGCTAAAAGAAAAATATCACCTGTTCCCAGGTTTGCAAGAAAGTAAAAGTAATTTAAAAAAGTACCTCAAAACCTTAAACTAATACTCTATACAAGATACTAAAAATAACCAATTTGTCCATATAAAAATTTTCTTTTCAGGTTCTTATTGGAAGATTTGATTTTGAGATTGGAAAAGCGCTCAGGAGTTATTCATAACGCAGGGCAACAATCGGGTCCACCCGGGCCGCCCGCCAGGCAGGGTATATTCCAGCCAGAAGACCGGTACTCATCGAAACCAGTACCCCCAGCGATATCCAGAGGGGTGACAGGTAATAATTCCATTCGAGGATGCTGGTGATAATAAAGCCAAGCAGAGCCCCCGCCATAATGCCCAGCAAACCGCCCACTCCGGTCAGGGTAGCAGCTTCGATAAGAAACTGAAAAAGGATATTTCCCCTTGGGGCGCCGATGGCTTTGCGGACCCCGATTTCCCTGGTTCGCTGGGTTACTGAAACCAGCATTATATTCATAACGCCGATGACCCCCACCATTAGTCCGACACAGGCAACCGCCGTAGCCGCCAGTTGCACGGTAACCGTTATACCGGTAACCTCTTCCCTGAACATATCCTGGGTAAGAATGGAAAAATTGTTTTCCTCTTCCGGTTTTACCTGCCGGACCCGGCGCAAAGTATTGGTCACCTGGTCCAGGGCTTCGCCGAACTGCGCCCGTGATACCGCGCAGCAGAGCAGATAAACCCGTTCGACCCCGGGATAAAGTCGCTCGAATGTTGTCAAGGGAATATAAATAAAATCATTTTCGCTGATATTAAACAAATCATCGATATGTTCCTGGACCCCGATGACCCGGTATTTGTACCCGTTAATACGGATATCTTTGCCGACGGCTTCCGCGCGGTTTTCAAACAGGACATCCGCAACATCCGGGCCAATCACCGTTACCATGGCCTTCCGCCGCATATCGTTATCATCAATAAAACGGCCATACTCGACATTACGGTTGGTAACAACGGTTAATTCCGGCCAGCAACCCCGGAAATCGTCGGGATTATGAAATTTTTTATTACCATATTGGGCAACGTTGTTGAACGACTTCTTTTCCGGGGAAACCGCCTTGATAAGAGGACACATCTGTTTGATAGCCATGGCTTCATCCATGGTTATGTTCTTGCGGCGACGTTCCTTGTCCGTTAAATTATCAAAATCGACACCGTCGCCCCATTTCTCGACATAGATAACATTATTGCCTATTTTCTCTATCGAAGAATTAACATATTCATTAAAACCGTCCATAATGGTATTTATGAGGATAACAGCCCCCACGCCAATCATCACCCCGATAATGGTCATCATAGAGCGAAATTTATGAGCCCTTACCGCTTCCAGGGCGAGTATCATTCCTTCCTGGATTGACGCCCAGGATTTTGCCCATTTACTCATAACTTAAAGCCTTGATAGGGTCCAGGCGAGCGGCTTTCATCGCCGGGTAGATGCCGAAGAAAAGACCGACCGAAGTGGAAATACCAAAACCCAGAACAACCGCCAGCCCGGTCGGTGATATATATACTTCCAGCAGCGCATTGAGAATATACTTGCCCAGCGAGTACCCGAAAACTATACCGCCCGAACCGCCGATAATTGAAAGAATCAGCGCCTCATATAAAAATTGCGCCAGGATATGATTTTTCTTCGCCCCGATGGATTTGCGGATACCTATTTCACGGGTTCTTTCCGTAACCGATATCATCATTATGTTCATTATCACGATACCGCCTATAACGATCGACAGCAAAGGCATGGAAACCATAATGACCCGATAAGCCCGGGTAACATCGTTAATGAAACTGAGAATGGCGTCGGGAGTAAAAATAGCAAAATCATCCTCCGCTTCATAGGGAACCTGACGCGCCGAACGCAGGACCACCCGGACCTGGTCAATGGCCTTTTCACGTTTTTCCAGAGAAACAGCGCTGATTATCAAGTTTATGGGATTGCCCGGTTGCCGGTAAATCTTTTGATGGGTTGATAACGGTATGGCGATAAATTCATCCATCCCATCGACCAGGGGACCATCCATTTTTTCAGACACCCCGATAACGGTAAACTCCTGATTATCCACGCGTATCTTTTTACCAATGGGGTCTTCCCCTCTGAATAATCGCTCATTGACAACCTGGCCGATAAAAGCCACCTGGCGGCGGCGCTTTTCATCTTCCCAGCTGAAATACCGGCCTTGGACAATTTCAACATTACGCATTGCCATCAGATTGGGAGTTTCACCCCGGATTTCCACATAACGCATCCGCCGGGAACCATACTTGAGATGACTGGAACTGTATGCCTCAGCACCCACTTCGTCACAATCCGGACAGCCGGCCTCGATTATGGGTATTAATCCGCGGGTCAGCTTTTTTCTTTTCATCATTTGCTGATACTGGTCCCAGTTTAAATTAAAACCGAACCGGCTGACATAAAACGTATTAGAGCCCAAAGCGTAAAAGACCCGGTCGATACTGGCCTGCAATCCTTCCATGCCGGCTACGATTGATATAACCGAAGTAACCCCCATAACCATGCCCAGAATAGTCAAAAACGAACGAAGGCGATTCGTCCAGAGGGCACTGAGAGCCTCCCTTGTCAATGAGAGTAAAACCATAAGAATGTCGAATCCGGCTTAATGTTCATTTTCTTTAAATTTAGTTAACGAATTATCGTCGATTCTGACATTCTCCCCATCCTTGAGCTTTCGGAGGGTTTGAAAGGAACCGGAGACAATAGTATCGCCCGGGGTAACTCCGCATAATGCAACAATATTCTGCTCATCAGCTATACCGGTGGTTACCTCTTTAAAATGAACTTTACCATTCAAAACACAAAAGACCCCTGTTTTTTTAATTTTATCAGCTTTTTTTCGGAATTTATCTTTTAAATCACCCTGGTTACTCGAATCACCTGAAGCAGCAGTACCGGTGGAATCATTGAGTTCAGAAGCCTGAACAGCTTCAACAAGCCCTTTACCTGCCCCCGATAAGGCTTCCATATTTTTCAGAGAGTCCGGGTTAAATTCCCGCGTAACAATAGCGGCATAGGGTATTAAAAGAGCCTCAGGGGAATGAGCAGTGGTAATATCGACAGACGCCGACATACCGGGGCGTATCCCCGGATTGGTTTCGGCGAATCTGATTTTTACCCTGAAACTGGTGGTATAATTCTCGGTTCCCTGCCCTTTTATAAGAGCGGAATTACCAATTTCAACTACCGTTCCTTCAAAAGTCGTGTCCATGAAGGCATCCACCCGGATACCGGCTGATTGACCAAGTTTGATTTTGGCGATCTCGGTCTCGTCCACATCAACTTCAACCTCAAATACCGAAAGGTCGGAAATAGTCATTAATGTCTTTCCCTGGGTATAAGCAGTTTGCGCCTGGGCGATTTCACCGGCTTCGGTGTTTAAGAAGGTAATCACCCCTTTCATCGGGGCGGTTATTTTTGTCTTGGCCAGATTATCTTCCATCTTTTCCAGGCGTGCCTGACCCGTTTTAACCTGGGCCAGGACAGCGTCATAATTAGCCTGGGAATTGTCGCAGGCAAAACGGGCATTACTGAAGGCAGTCTCCGAGGTCAACTGCTTCTCATACAGGCTTGCCTGACGGTTAAATTCCAGCTTGTTTTTTTCAAGCTCCGTTTTGGCGGCATCAGCCCGGGCGGTTAATTCATCCAGAGAAAACCGCGCCTGAGCATAATCGGCTTTCAACTGTACCGTATCAAGAAGCAGCAGGCATGTGCCCTTTTCGACCAAATCACCCTCTTTTACAAAGAGTTCTCTTATCTGAGCCGATACTTCGGAAACGATATCCACTTTGGTCTTAGGTTCAATCCGGCCCGAGGCGGTGACAATTTCGGAAATATCGTTGATATAAGCTAAATCCGCCTGAACGACGGTTATATTATTCCCCGAACGGTTGAAACCGAAAAATACCACCGCAACAACAACCAGTAATAAAAGACTAAAAATGATTAATTTCTTTTGGGGACGTTTCTTTGTAAACATAATTTTTATCCTGACTATACATAGAATTATCTTTTTAAGAAACGACAGAAAAGCGGCTTAAAAAGTTGCAGTTTAAAAAAACTACTTGTTAAATAATTGTCGACAGTAAAAGTATTATATTAAAAGATTCTTATAATAATATGTATTACAATTAGTTAATAGAGTTGCATTACTATTATATTTTGATGTGGTAAAAATATTTTACTTGATAGCAAATATTTTTAGTTAAAGGAAGTATTATTTGCAATAAAAAAGGCTGTCTTGGTTTAAGACAGCCTTTTTCAATTGATTTACCGGTTTATTTGTCTCGCGGGGGACATTCCGGAGGTAACTCGCACTGCAAATATAAATATTAAATTCGATATTTATTATAATATAATTCAAACCCGGCTTGCACCTGAGTGAATATAGCCAGACCTGTATACATATGATTTAAAATATACCTGTTTCGGTATCGTTACCTTCAGTAGCCGATGAATTCTTCATATTTTATAAAACCGTCGGCAATTCCCATCTGCCTTGCCATAGTCGTCATACTCATAACCATATCCAGAGAGCCGACCACATAAAAAAAGGCGTCTTGATAATCCGGGGCATACGCACTTATCATTTTTGCCGATAGGTGACCCTTTTCTCCGGTCCAGCCAGGAAAATTAATTTCAGGGGAGGTCACGGTAGTAATCAACCTGAAATTATCAAAGTTTTTTTGTAAGTCGCACAGAATATCCTTAAAAGTAATGTCTTCCGGTTTACGGTTAGCATAAAAAAGGTAAAATGGCTGGGGACGTTTTTCATATAAAGCCTGACGAAGGATGCTAAAAACCGGCGTAATGCCGATACCCCCTACCAGAAAAATAAGCGGGCGGATTTTATCTTCAGGCAGCACCAGCGAACCAAAGGGACCGTCAATTTTTACCGTACCGCCCGGCGGCATACTTTTCAATACCCGTTTAAAAGCCTTATCTCGAATTCGCATAGCAAACATCACCTCATTTTCATAAGGACTGCTGGCAATAGAGAGGGTGCGGGTGTTACCGTCATCATCCGTTTCCGGGGGATCTATCAGGGTCATCTGAATATATTGCCCGGCTTTGAAAGAAAAATCCGAGGGTTTCTCGAAATGAAAGGCCATAGTCCCGGAGGCTATTATTTCACGTGATAGTAATTTAATTATCCGGCTTGTCATCAATAAGCTCCTGATTTTCAAAAGCTATTTGGCTGGATTCAATAAATCAAGTTAAACCTTATAATAAAATAATACCTCAAAAGGGGTATTTTAACAGGTTCGGTTTAAAGAACAGTTTTTATGCAAAGGAAATTATAGAATCACATTTTCGTGGCCTGCTTACCCTTTCATACTTGACATAATATGGTTCGATTATTATATCACAAAGTTGTTGAGTTCGTATATAGTTAAATTGGTTTAAAAAAAAGACTTAAGGCCAATTATGACAAACTCAAAAAGGTATAAAAAAAATACCCATAATAAAAAACCCGGAGGTATAACTTTACGCTGGCGAATAGTAATCGTTCTTTTAATAGTTTCATTATTGCCCTTATCCCTGGCTGGTTTTGGCTCCTGGATTTTGTTCAGTGACCTTCTGGTAAACAAAACCCTGGAGCAGATGCGAACGGTAGTGGCCAGTCATGCCCGTATCATTGAAGCCCACCTTAACGAACGCCTTCACCTTATTGAACTTCTTGCCAAGTCTCATTCCCTTAAGGAGATACGCAACGAAAAGCCCCTTGATAGCCTGCTGAGCAGTTTAAATCTCTCCAGCAATAATAGTTTTGTAGATTTGGGAGTTATCAGTCTTGACGGCCGGCATCTGGCTTATGTCGGACCTTATGATTTACAGGATAAAAATTACCGGGAAGCCTTCTGGTTTGAAGAAGTTATGAAATCCGGGACGTATATAAGCGACGTCTTCATGGGTTATCGCCAGATTCCCCATTGTATTATCGCGGTTAGGATAGAAAATAAAAACGAGAGTTGGATTCTTCGGGCGACTATCAACAGCGATCAGTTCGACAAACTGGTTAAAACGGAAGTACTCGGAGAAGGCAGCGATATTTATATTGTAAACCGGGATGGCCTTTATCAGACCGCCCCGGTTATCGGCAGCGTGCTCGACAGGATGCCCGTACCTTTGACGGATTATCACGATGGCGTCCTGGACCGCCGGGTCACCATCGAAGGTCAGACTAAAATAAAAGTGACAACCTGGATAAACGACAAACGCTGGCAGCTGGTAGCTCAGCAGGATTTGGCGGCGGTTCAGGAACCGGTCAAAACCGCCCTGATAAAAATAGCCCGAATAGTCGCATTATCGGTAGTGGTACTGGTGGTCACTACTTTTGTTGCTACCTGGCATTTGACCAACCGTATCGAGAAAGCAAATGCGGCAAGAGAAGAAATATCCCGGGCTTTTATGCGTTCAGCCAAGCTGGCTTCCATCGGTGAGTTAGCTACCGGCCTGGCCCATGAAATTAATAATCCCCTGGCTATTATCAGCGCCGAGCAAACCAATATTGCCGACCTGGTGGAAATGGCCGGTGATTCCCTGAAAAGCCGGGAGATGATTCTGGATTCGGTTAAACGCTCCAAAGAGCATGTACAGCGTTGCGCCAGTATTACCAAAAAGTTACTGCAATTCGGCCGCAAAAGAGAAACTACTCTGGAACTCACCCGGTTAGCGCCACGGTTAAATGAAATAACCGACCTCATGCAACGACACGCCAATGCGAACAATGTCACAATAACCGCCCGGATTGAAGAAAACCTGCCTGAAATTCTGCTGGATCCTATAGAGCTGGAACAGGTCCTGGTCAACTTAATAAATAATTCTATTGACGCTCTGCCAAATGGTGGCGATATTTTCGTCAAAGCTTATAAAGAAGATGACCGGGTTTGCCTGGAGGTAGCCGACAACGGAAAGGGTATCGAACCTGAAATTATGGAACGTATTTTTGAACCTTTTTTTACCACCAAACCGGTGGGTAAAGGAACCGGCCTGGGATTATCCATCTGTTATGGTCTGGTTCATTCCTGGGGAGGGCGCCTCCAGGTGGATAGTACTCCTGGAAAAGGAACGGTGATGCATATATATTTGCCTTTTAAAACACAAAACCATGTCTATAAAAATACATGAGGTTAACCATGAACGGGAATGTTGATAAAATAAAACTCTTGATGGTCGATGACGAAAAAGAATTCCTGGAAACATCAGCACGCTCGCTGAGCCGTCGGGATTTTGAGGTTCACCTGGCTTTCGACGGTACCACCGCATTGCAAATGTTAAAGCAGGACCGCTATGATGTTGTTGTTCTCGATGTAAAAATGCCCGGCCTAGACGGAGTCGAGGTTTTTCACCGCATTCAGAACCAGTGGCCTGAAATCCCGGTGATTTTATTAACCGGCCATGGTACTATCAGCCAGGCTTTTCAGACTTCCAAAGAAGGCATTGCCGATTATCTTACCAAGCCCTGTGATATCGACGAATTAGCCCGCCGTATCAAAGAAATACTTGTACAGGCAAAAGATAAATCCCTGCCCGCCGGAACTCCCTCCGAAGTAACCACGGACCTGGTACATGTACTCCTGGTAGATGATGAGATTGAACTTCTGGAGAGCCTGAAAAAGATTCTGGAACGCCGCCAGATGGAAGTACATATAACCCAGAGCGGCGAACAGGCCCTGGAAATTTTAAAAAAAACATACATAGATGTGGTGGTGCTCGATGTCAAGATGCCAGGGATTGATGGTCTGGAGACTCTGCAAATAATGAAGAGAAAATTCCCGGCGGTGGAAGTAATTCTTTTAACCGGGCATCCGTCGGTTGACACCGCCATCCGCGGTATAAAACTCGGCGCCAGTGAATATCTCATCAAACCGGCCAAAGATGATTCCTTCGCAAATATTATCCACCGGGTTTACAACAACCGTCGGGAAAATATTGCCCGAAGGGATAAGGAAATTATCGACGAAATAAGGCGTAATTTTACGGATTAAAATATCTAAAATTACTTGAAAAGAAAATCCTTTAATTTTAATTATATTTCCTGCCGATACGAATCTTAGCCTTAGGATGATTCCACCCTGTAAATCGTCAGTGAATATTATCGACTGAAAAATCTGATTTAACGACCTTTTATTTCTCCCCTTAAAAGCATTTTCAGCCCTTCCAGAGTACCCTTCCACACCGCCTCTTCGCCGACTGAAAGGGCAATTATGGTTTTCTGCTCGGCGCTGATTTCCATAATAATCTCTTCTTTATCGACGACAAACACCGCTTCCGCCCATTGTCGGGCCGGAAGACTGCTGATTTCGCAATCCAGATCCGTTCGCATCTCACCTTTAACTCGGTTTTCACTCATAATAACGACCTCGAAATAGTAAACCTCATTATTGTTGTGTAACTGTCATTGTTCAATTATATTTTATACTAACATAAATTTATAAGTAATTCAAGGAATTATGCTTATGGTTAAACGAAAATTTTGAAACCCGAAAAAAATTGAAAGACCGACCGGATAGCTATGACTTATTTTCCCGGGCAAAGAACATAAACTTTTCAACTGCTGAAATATACAATTTATAAAATCTATTAAAAAAAGGGCTGTATGAAATTATCAGATCTGGTAATAAAATGTCTTGAGACCGAAGGTGTCGAATACGTGTTCGGGTTGCCCGGTGAAGAAAACGAAGACCTTCTTTTTTCTCTCCAGAATTCCCCGATCAAATTTATTCCCGCCCGTCACGAGCAGGGCGCCTCCTTCATGGCTGATGTCTATGGCCGCCTGACGGGTAAGGCGGGCGTATGCCTGGCTACTCTGGGCCCCGGGGCGACCAACCTTATAACGGGTATTGCCGATGCCCAGCTTGACAAAGCTCCCCTGGTAGCCATCACCAGCCAGGCCAGTTCTGCAAGGACGCATCTGGAAAGTCATCAGAATATCGATATCGTCAACATGTTCAAACCCATAACCAAGTGGAATACCAGCATTAGCAACCCCCAGACGGTGACGGAGGTTATACGCAAGGCTTTCAAGCTGGCGGAGATGGAAAAACCCGGAGCCACGCATTTCGAACTGCCGGAAGATGTAGCTAAATTGGAATGCCATCTTAAACCCGTACCGGCACGACGGTTGCGCCGGGCCTCCCCCGATTACAAAGCTGTAAATCAGGCGGTTGAACTGCTTAAACAAGCCCGCCACCCCCTAATCATTGCCGGTAACGGGGCTATCCGTAAAATGGCTTCCAAACACCTGAGACAACTGGTCGCGTTCACCCATATACCGGTCGTATCCACATTCATGGGCAAAGGAGCCATCTCCGACCTCGATGAACATTCCCTGTTCGCGGTCGGTCTGCAAGTTCGCGATTATGTCATGTGCGGTATTGACCGGGCAGACCTGGTTATGACCGTGGGATATGACGTGGCTGAATATTCGCCTGAATTCTGGAATCCCGGCAAGAATAAGAAAATTGTTCACATCGATTTCCTCCCGGCTGAAGTTTATGACTATTACCAGCCCGATGTCGAAATAGTGGCTGATGTTTCGGGTAGCTTATGGGAGTTAAATAACGCCGTCAGGAAGGACAATATTACTTTCCAAACTGACTGGTTCAGGAAACTTCGTCAAATCATCATTAATGACCTCGAATCCTATCGTCTTAAAGAAGGCGATGATTTCACCGTCCCCGGGACTGTGCATTTAATCCGGGAATTCATGCGTCCCGGGGACATTCTGATTTCCGATGTAGGTTCGCACAAACTGTGGATCGGCCGAAATTATCCTGTCTATGAACCTCATTCCGTAATAATATCTAACGGCTTTGCCAGCATGGGTATTGCTCTGCCCGGAGGTATCGCCGCTAAACTGGCTCTGCCACATAAACAGGTGGTAACAGTCATGGGAGACGGTGGTTTTTTGATGAATTCACAGGAGATTGAAACCGCCCGCCGTACCGGCGTCGGTTATACTATCATCGTTTTTAATGATAACGACTACGGATTAATTTCCTGGAAACAGCACAGCCACACCAAAAAGACTTTCGGAACCGGTCTGACCAACCCGGATTTCAAGAAATATGCCGAAAGTTTCGGAATCAAGGCTTACGCCCCCCGCCAGTTAAGCGAACTAAGGGAAAACCTGAAACAAGCAATCACCAGCCAGGAGCTTTGCCTGGTTGAAATTCCCATTCACCCCAGAGTTAATTACGAACTAAGTCGGAAACTCGAAAATGATTTGTGTAAACAGATAGATTTTTAAATAAAGCGAGGTGTTAAATGAAAGCGATAAATCCGGCCACCGACGAACTCATCGGGGAATACGAAGAGCATACCGATGAAGAAGTCGGCCGCATAATCGAAAAAGTCCATGTAGAGCAGTGTCACTGGAAAACAACCACTTTTGAAACTCGCCGTTCTCTCATGCACGAAGCGGCCGCCATACTCCGCAAAAATGCGGAAGACTATGCACGTACTATCAGTATGGAAATGGGCAAGATTATCACCGAAGCCCGGTCCGAGGTCGAGAAATGCGCCTGGGTATGTGATTATTATGCTGACCATGCTGAGAAATTCCTGGCTGACGAAATTATCGAAACCGACGCCAGCCGCAGTTTCGTAGCGTTCGAGCCGCTGGGGATAGTACTGGCGGTCATGCCGTGGAATTTTCCCTTCTGGCAGGTATTTCGATTTGCCGCCCCGGCGCTGATGGCCGGTAACGCCGGGATTTTAAAACACGCCTCCAATGTCCCCGGAAGCGCCCTGGCGATTGAAGAAGTGTTCCGAGAAGCCGGGTTTCCCGAAAATATTTTCCGGACATTATTGATTTCGGCTCGTAAAGTCGAGAACATTATTAAAAATCCACGGATTAAAGCCGTCACTCTAACCGGTAGTGAGCCGGCCGGGATGCAGGTCGCCGCGGCGGCCGGACGGGAACTAAAAAAAACCGTCCTTGAACTGGGCGGCTCGGACCCGTTTATCGTCCTCGAAGATGCCGATATACCGGCCTGTGTCCTTACCTCAATCAAAGCCCGCATGATTAACGCCGGACAGAGTTGCATTGCCGCTAAAAGATTTATCGTCTTCGAACCCATACTCAAGCAGTTTGAAGAACAGCAGACGCAGATAATGTCCAACCTTAAAGTCGGCGACCCCTTGAAAGACGACACTAAAGTCGGCCCGATGGCACGGCTGGATTTGCTTGAAGAGTTGCACGAACAGGTGGTAAAGTCGATCAAAATGGGCGCCCGGTTGTTATGTGGCGGGAAAAGAGTTGAAGGTCCGGGGGCTTTTTATATGCCTACGGTACTTACCGACGTTAAAAAAGGGATGCCTGTTTATGAACAGGAGACATTCGGTCCCGTCTCCGCCATAATCCCCGTAAAAAATATCGAGGAAGCCATTGCCGTAGCCAACGATTCCGAATTCGGTCTGGGCGGCAGTGTCTGGTCGCGCGATATCAAAAAAGCCGAGATGGTTGCCCGGCGTATTGAAACCGGGGCGATGTTTATCAACGGTCTGACCAAATCCGACCCGCGCTTACCTTTCGGAGGCATTAAAAAGTCCGGTTATGGCCGGGAACTTTCTCATTACGGCATCAAAGAGTTTGTAAATATTAAAACTATCTGGATTGCTTGAGGCAACTTTCGGATGATGAAAGGACCTGAAATGGAATTAAAAGGACAGGTGGCTCTGGTAACCGGGGCCAGCCGGGGTATTGGTGCCGCCACCGCCGAAGCTCTGGCCGAACGCGGTATTAAAGTAACGGTGAATTATCATAAGAGTAAGGAGGCTGCGGAAAAAGTCGTCGCTAATATTAAAGCCAAAGGCGGACAGGCAATCACTGTCCAGGCCGATGTTCGTGACAATAACCAGGTTAAAAAAATGGTCGAAAGCACCATAAGAGACCTGGGACCAATCGACATTCTGGTTCTCAATGCCGGGGCTGAGGTGCCCTGGAAAGCTTTCCGGGAGCTGACTTATGAAGAATTCGAAAACAAGGTAATGGGTGAACTTAAAGGCTTTTTCTTCCCTTTGAAAGCGGTAATTCCCGCCATGATAGAGCGTAAAAAAGGTTGTATTGTGGGGATATCCAGCGGTTTATCGCGCCATCCGGGTTTCGGCTTCAGTGCGCACACCACTGTGAAATCGGGTGTCGACGGCTTGATGAAGTCACTGGCATTGGAGTTGGGACCGTACGGGATTCGCGTAAATACTGTGGCTCCGGGATTGACTATAACCGACGCTACTTCCTGGCTGCCCAAAGAACGCATCGAAGGTACTGCCCAGGCTACGCCCTTAAGACGGGTTGGTCAGCCTGATGATATTGCCGGGGCGGTGGTGATGCTGGTCTCGCACGAAGCCGGATTTATTACCGGCGCCTATATCCCTGTCTGCGGCGGGATACAGATGATTTAATCTTATCATTTTACAGAAAGTCGCTTCGGCGGCTTTCTGTAAGAAATCTTCCGTTCGTGCTTAATCCGGCTGGCGGATATTCACCAGTACCTGCCCTCTGATTACTTTGACACCCATCTCATCCCCCTGAGGAGTAAAGGTCCGCTTACGGCTGTCGTACTGCCTTTCGATGAACAGGCGACGGTAATTTTCTGAACCGATTATACTATCATCGAGCTCGATATTATCCCGGTAATAGGTGACCAGTACTTCGGACTCCGCTTCGACAAGATTTACCAGCCGGGTTTCGATATTTTTATCTGCTGTCAGTCTATAACGTTTCTCTTCACCGGCGGAAACAGTTACTCCCTGACCAATTTCTATTTGTTCCGCCATGGCTATTACCTGTCCCAGGTTGACCCTTACCACCACCTCATCAGCTTCATAAGGGGTTTCTTCAAAAGTAAAGCCGCCGCTCAAACCTTTTTCGGTAATGTTCATGGAACTCATCGAAGGGTCTTTGATGGGATGGCCATTCTTAAAAGGAACCGCTGTAAAGGACATATTACCGTCGCCGTCATTCTGGCAGTAAATTTTGACGGCTTTACCGGCTTCGACCTTAAAACGAAAGATATCGCCTTCCCTGAAGTTTTTTTCGAGGGGTAAAGGGAGTAAGGGCGTGGAACTCAGTTCTTTCGCCCATTCGGGAATCTCAATTTCACCTTCACCGGGAACAACCAGTCTGGTATAATCCATTGGAATTTGAAACAGGGAATCACTGAGATATCCCGTATCGATATTGGTCAGTTCAATACTTATCCCTCCCTGACCATGAACGACCATTTTAAGGGGAAAATTAAGCTCTTCCGATTGCCAGTAAGACATGGCTTCCATGCCCTGAACCGAAAGCCGATATTTTTCACACTCGTAACCGCTTATGGTTTCCTTTCCCTGAGATACTCTGGAAGCCTTAGTAATAGTATATTTCAGGGTTTGAAAAGGGTCATTCATAAGGCTCATCATATCCTGGGAGCCGATTTCAAGATACTGTTTCAGGGAAGGTACCAGGACGCGGGTTTTTTCGATATCCTGGTCAACGACCACAAACAGGGTTTCGCCTTCTTCCTGTTGTATCATGCGGTACCTGTTCCCTTTGACAAATATTTTACTTGTGACTGCCTGTCCCTGGTATTGTTCCAAAAGGTCAGCTGAAAACTGCGTGTCGGGTAGAGGCTTTTTTTCCTTTCCGCATCCGAGCCAGAGGCTCATCAGGAAAAACAATACTAAGGGACCTGTCCATAATATTCTTTGTTTCATCATTAACTCCTTTTCAATCGACAATAATAATTATTCTTTCCAATCAAGCGGTCCCTCGGTAAATCGTTTTTTGAGATTACCAAGGACATGAGTCCAGGCTTTATCAAAATAATCATAAAGCTCGTCCCACTGGGCACTTTTCCCCCAGCCGTACTGGACAAGCTTCACCAAGGTTTCCTTTTCCGAAAGAGGTTTAAAGATAACAGTTACCTGGGTATGAACCTCTCTAAGCTCCCCGAATGACGGCGGGGCATTCCATTCAAAACAGAGCACTTCCATAGGAAGATAAGATAAAATGCGACAGCCCTCGGAACCCCTCTGACCGTATGGAGCTTCCGTAATGAAATAAATTTCATAAGAACCGCCGGGTTTCAATTCCACTTTAGCCTGGCTGGAAAAAAAAGTAACAACTCCCTCGGTAGTCGTCCAGGTTTGCCAGACCTGTTCGACCGGTGCCTTCACCACTATTTCTTTACTCAGCTTTCGCTCCGATGGTAGCCGGACATACCGGTCATAAGACAATGGTTCCGCCGTCAGAGACACATTCATGGGATGCATCACGTACGTATGCACACCTTTTACGACCGTTGGTTCATTAGTCATCAGTTTTTCGGCTTCTGCCTGCGAGGAGACATTCAATATGACGAGCCCGAATACATTTTCGAATACCGGTCCCGCCAGTATTACCTTCTGTTCGTTGACGAGGTTCTTAAGATAAACAAAATGTTCCTGCATAATCTGTTCTTCTTCAGCAGTCATATTTTCGGGCCAGCCGGTGCGGGTACCCAGCAGTTGCACGAAATATTGTCGGGACTCTGTCATCGAGGCACTGTCTCCGTCTGCAGCAGAAAGCCAATTAACAAAAAATACGAACAGGAACAGAAATAAAGCAACGAATATTTTATTGTCCTTCAAGGTTGTCAAGGTTCTTTAAAATACAGTTCTCTGGAGAGGGCGACGAGTTCTTTTAACTTGTCCACATTCACTTTCTCCACGGTTTGTTTGCATTTCATGGCGTTAACGAGCATCTCGTGAAAGTACGTTAAGTGACTGACGTAGTCCTTGTAAGCCTGGCCGGCGTCGGGAGCAACCGGTTTGATGCGCTGGGTCAAGAAATACTGGGTGACTATATCCATGAATTGGCGGGCATGTTCTTCCTTATTCACCACCCATCGTATCAATTGATTATAATTTTTATCGGCGGCCGCGGAAAGCTCGATAATCTGGTTCATGGATTTTTCAATAGTGGCAATATGTTCCACCAGCATATCGTAACGCATGGAATCATCGTAAATGCCGCACGGTATTTCACAATGGGCCTTCACCGGGTCAGCCGTTGCCAGCAGGCTGATAAAGAGAAAACCAAAAATAATAAGAAATAATCTTAATTTCATATCTATCTCCTCCTTTTGACGGTTTAATAATTTGGCATAACAATACGCAATATAAAAGGTTCCGGAAAGCAGGGTCAACGAAATTATTATTAATAAATGACTTTAATAATTTCTTTAATATTACCTGAGATTATATTATTTTGGTAAGGGAAAAAATATGCCTGTCGAATATGATACTGTCATAATCGGCGCCGGACCAGCCGGGCTGGCGGCGGCGGAAGAACTCGGCCGACACTCAAAAAAAGTACTGCTTGTCGAAAAAAACAGCCGCATCGGTCCCAAAGTATGCGCCGGAGGAATTAGTCCCGGAATAACCAAACATGGTTTCTCGCTGGATTTCCCTCATCGGGTTATAACCTCTATAATAATAAATACACCGGGGAAAATACATCGTATTTCCCTGCCTGAACCCTTCCTTATTATCGCCGACAGGGAAATATTCGGTCAATATCAGCTTAAACGAGTGTTAAGATATGATGTAGACATTTTAACCGGAGCCTTCGTAAAAAAGATCGCATCAAACCATATTATCCTTGATGACCGGCGAATAGAATTTAAATATCTGATAGGCGCCGACGGCAGCGTGTCCGTGGTAAGAAAACATCTTGGCCTTAAAACTCAGAAATACGGCCTGACTTATCAGTATCGTTTACCCGTCACATCTGAGTTTTTTCAACTTTTTTTCGACCGTCGTTTTTTCGGGACGGGATACGGCTGGTCTGTCCCGCATGACAACTACACGTTCACAGGGATGGGCGAGGCCAGGGGGGAACACTTGAAGGTGAACATTAAACAACGATGCCGGGAATGGTGCAATCGGCAGAGTTATGACCTGGCCGGGGCGACGGCGGAAGCCTGGCCGATAAACTACGATTATCGCGGCTGGCAATATGATAATATTTTCCTGACGGGTGATGCCGCCGGGCTGGCTTCAGGCTTGACCGGTATCGGCATATACAATGCCCTGGTATCCGGTCTCGAAGTGGCACGAAAAATCATAAATCCTGATTATGCCTGTCCGGAAATAAAGAAGATACTACGCCAAAAAAAATATCATGACCGGCTCCTGGAATTATTGCAAGCCCACCGCGGCATGATAAATTTATATCACCGAATTCTGTTGTCTATGACCGGTAACGCCTTTTTGAAAAAAAAGCTGGTAGATTTTCTTTTCTGAACATCCGGGTTACCAGCTCCCGCCGCCGCCCCCGCCGCCGCCTCCCCCGGAAAAGCCGCCGCCACCGCCCCCCCGGCTGGTCCCACTGCCCCTTGGAGCGGAGTACATTGTAGAACCCATCGCCGCCGTCGCCGTGCGCAGCGAATGTGCGAAACTTTTCGTGTTAAACCGGGTAAGCCCGTGAGAAGCCACGAACCACTGCGGTGGTTCCTGATAAATATCCTTAAACGCCTCAGCCCAGTTATCCACCACATCGAGAGCCATAGCATACGGCAGATATTTGTAAAAAAGGTCTTTTTCAGGCATTCTTTCAAGACGGTCTTTGTCAGCCCGTCTTAGAAATTCCTGGAAACCTCTTATATCCATACCGGCCAATGCACCGGTTCGCGTTTTAACCGGCATCGCCCGGGCAAACAAAAGTATAATTAAGCCGGATAAACCAAACGAAATAATACCCTTCCATGGCGCGAAGGGAAGAAATAGAAATGATAAGAAAGCTCCAAAAATGATTATTAAGAAACCCCATACCATATATTTTGCCATTATCTTTTCAGGGTTCGCAGGGAAATATTTTTTATCCACCAGCTGTTTATATACGGTTTTTTTAAGGCCGCTGATTTTTTTATAAAATTCGTTTTTCATCTCTGAAATCATAATCGACTCACCATGACCGGCAAAGATGTCATCGAAAAGTTGCCTTTCAAACGCGTCAAGTCCATCATCAGTTTTTTTAACCTTGAGCAGTTTATAATCGGTCCTGTCCAGCAGAGAAATCAAACCTTCGACCTTTACCTCTTCAATTTTAATATATCCTTTAACGGCCAGGCTGATGACCGAAGCGGTTATATCCCGCTGGTCCATGCGTTCATCAACCAGGGTTCCCGCTTCTCCGGGAGAAAGGTATTTTCCCTCGAATTTGGGCGGTTCATACATAACGGTCACGGCTTCTCTTACTCTGGGGTCACGCCCCTTGCTCCGCCAGCGAAATATCATAAAAATAAGAATTAGAGGGGGAATAAGATATACCCAATTTTCTTTAAGGTTCAAGTTCCACCAGAATTTTTGCCACGCGGTCGGCGGTGGTATAATCCCCTTTTCCCATCCCATGGCAATGGTAAAACCTTCCCCTATTCCGAGGTAT
>JAQUSF010000033.1 GCA_028715215.1 Candidatus Zixiibacteriota bacterium | reverse complement strand
GCTTTACCCTTTCTGATGAAATAGTTTCTTTCCAGCCGGCTATTATCACTACCGGAACGGTTATTCAGAACTGGGAGGTAATCGATGTTCGTCCGGACCCGGTAAATCCGCTCAACCTGCAGGTCCTGGGCATAGCCGACTCTTATATCAAACCCATGGTCACCCCTGGCTTGCCGCCTCATGCCGGCCAGAAGCTTTTATTTAAACTGCTTTTGAATATCCAGGACATTCCCGATACGGTTCAAAATAGAACTGTATCAGTGGAAATCATATCGGATATAACCAAAACCAATTTCAGCTCTTCTGATTTTCGTGTTATCGGTTTGGTCAGTGATACCACCTATGACACCCTCTGGTTTAACTGTGCCTCCTGGTTTTTTGATTCCTGTGTTACCTGGGTCCAGGTGTCCGGACCACCCGCGGACTACATGTATGTCGATTCCAATATCATATCCTGGCTGGACACCACCAAAGTCATATATCAGAACGGTTCTCTGACCGTAAAAGTACCTCTTTGCGGAGACGTCAACGGCGATCTGACCGTTGATATTGCGGATATAACCGGACTGATCGGTTTTCTGTACCTGGGCGATGAGCCGCCGGTCTGTCACCGTGCCGCCAATACTGACGGTACCCCGGATGGTACGCTGGATGTCAGCGATATCACCCGCTTGATTCAGCATCTATACATAAACGGGGCCGAGCTTTTATGCCCCGATTAAAAGAACCGGACAGAATACCCTTAAGGAGGAAAAATGAAACCTCATGAGCAAAAACTTTTTTTTGCAGTTGAGCTTTTAATAATCGTTCTGTTTATAACCGCCAATCCGATTACAGCCCAATCAACGAAACTGGTTTTAAACGTTGAGGACAGCGGTGTCGAACCTGGTTCAAATGAAATAAAAGTAGCCGTATTTCTTACGAATTTCACTGACACCATCTCCCGTTTTGAAATAATGATTCAAGAGGACCGTGCCGATATTACAGCTTTTCACTGGCTTATTGACACGGTCGGTACCCTCATCGGCGGCTGGGAATCGGTCAGTTCTCAAAATTTTGACGGCTGGAATACCAACGTATTAATCAATGCCCAGGCGAATATCGAGAACCCGCCAGAAAATACCCCCGGTATCGCTCCCCAAACCGGCGAAACACCGTTTTTCTATCTGATAGCTTATATTAATGAACTAAGCGACACTTTGCCCGACCAGACCGTGCGTTATTTGACCAATAGGTATTATCCCTTCTGTCCCATATTTTTCAACCAGGGGGATGAGAAAATCGGAATTGAACCTGACACCGTATGTGACAGCGTTTATTTCGTTTGTGATTTGTGGATTGAAGAAAATATATGCCTAAACTGGACCAGAGTACCAACCCCTCCTTATGATTCAGCCGCCTACGACTGCAGTTATATAACGATTCTTGATACTAATGTGGTTAAACTACACGATGGTTCGCTAACGGTTATGCTGTCGTCATGCGGCGATGTCAACGGAGACCGGGCGATCGACATCTCCGATATCACCGCCCTGATAAGCTACCTTTATATGAACGGTGACCCGCCGCCGGTTAGGCGGGTGGCCAATCCTGACGGTTCACCTGACGGCCTTATCGATATTGCCGATATTACCGGTCTTATTGCCTCGCTATATATCGACCAGCGTGAACTGGTGTGTCCTTACGTACCGCCGGAAGAATGACGGGCTAGAAAAAAGCAGTGGTTTTTTCACCACTGCTTTTTTCTATCATCCGATAAAACGGTCAGATTCTGACCACGTTTTTATTCCTGTCCTTATCTTCGACCTTTTCTTCCCCGCGCATGAGTTTGATTCTTTTCCTGGCTTCCTCGAATTCACAGAGAATCTTGCTGATATCCAGTCCGTACTGACCGGCCCGGCGCAGCCGCTCGAGGTCGACATCAAGAGCTTCCGTTTTCAGGCGGTTATTATCAACCGATAATTTTCGCGCCATCCTGGCGGCATTCTTTTCCACTTTCGAGAAAATATAATCAACATCGTCAAAAACAAAACTGCCCGCCAGTGCCATGACTATCACCATAAAATCGATAACGAAAGCAAAAACCAGTGAGAACAAGGTCAGCCGGTCCATGACCAGCAGGTCATTGATAACCAGCATGAAAGCTTCCTGACGGTTGGAGGGGTATTCGACATAGTCCGATGTATAAGGCGGTTGCGGCAGAACCGGGGCCTCAGCGGCGGTAATCATCGTCACCACATTGAAAGGAAAATGCACGGCCGCCCAGTTGACCTGCTCGAATTGCATCGCAACCGGCATTTCCCGCGACAAGGAAACGGCAATCGAATCCACCCGGGCGATGTACCTGTTGACCTCGTACAGGTTCTTGTCCATCTGTTCGCGCCAGCCGGTGATATAATCGACTATTATCCCCCGCCCGGCCCCCTGGCGATAATCATTTCCCTGGTTTTCTTTCCAGGAAGCCACCATCCGCCGGGCGCCATCGATAACCGACTGAACGAATTCATCCTGTGACCCCTCGTCGATAATAGTCGCCCAACCCCGTTCTTCCTCCATCTGTAACAGTTTTTCAATCCGGCTCACCTGGTAGGAACCCTTAAAAGCGGCTTCTTTAGCCAGGGCGTTATACTTATTAAGCACCGGCCGGGCATCGGCCAGGTATTGCCCCCGGATTTTCTGAGGCCGGGTGTTGGCTTTCAGATTACTGTTAAAATTGACGTAAGAGAAAAAAATCGAAAAAGTCGCTGCAATTAAAAAAACGACCGTGTAAGAAAGACGGTTTTCCTTAATCCTGATAAGGTTCCAGGCTATTCCCAGAAGAGCCGTCTGTAAACCCAGCGAACCGATAAATGCCAGGGTTTTATTGATTAAAATCGCTAGGCCGTAAAAAGTTGTAAAAAACGATAGAATCGAGATCAAAAATGTCCCGGCATATATCATCATAGTGGTGTTTTTTCTGAAACCGTAAATGCTCATAAAACCGCCTTTTATTTTGTTTATAAGTATTACTCTCAATTACTAATTATCGGTAAACCGCATTTTTTTTTAAAGCCGCTTATATACCTGATTTTCATTTAAAATAAAAAATATTACTTTAGGGGGAAGAAGCGCCGGTATTTTTTGTATTCCGATTATAACCTGAAACCCGGAGAATAAAATGTTAAGAAAATTTTTACTGGCTCTGACGCTCTTTTCAATATTAAGTATGCTTATGTTTCCTTTGGAAAACCATGCTCAAGGTGATTCGACTAAACCCGGTGATGAATCGGGAAGTATCCCTTACAGTTTCGATTATGAGCTTTTTAAAACTATCGTAAATAAACAGCCCGAAAATAATATATTTATTTCCCCCTTATCGGTCAGTCTCGCCCTGGCTATGACCGCCAACGGCGCGGTCGGCCCCACCTTTGATGAAATGCACCGGGTATTGGGTCTGAGACAGATGTCACCGGAACGGGTAAATGAATATTACAAAGAATTAGCGGCCGTAATGCCGGAAACCGACCCGGGCGTGGTCATAAAAATCGCAAACTCCATCTGGTACCGCCTGGGTTTGGACTTCGAAGCCTCCTTTTTAAACCTTAACCGGGAATATTACCAGGCCGAAATAGTCGGGCTCGATTTCGCCCGACCCGAAACCCTGGATAGAATAAACAGCTGGGTCAGGGAAAAAACGATGGACAAAATCACGGAGATTGTTGCTGGTCCCATTGACCCCCTGACGGTCATGTACCTGATAAATGCCGTATATTTTAAAGGCACCTGGACATATCAATTCGATGAGACCCGGACCCGGACATTACCTTTTTATACCCCCGGCACGGCTCCCGCCGACTGCCGCCTGATGTATCAAAAAAACACCTTTAACTATACCGAGAATGAACATTTCCAGGCCGCTGATATCCCTTATGGAACGGAATCGTTTGTCCTGACGGTTATCCTTCCCCGTGAAAATACCGAAATCAACCGGCTCATTGCCCTGTTGAACCCGGATTCGTTAAACCGGTGGCTCGGAGAAATGAGTCCGCAGGAAGGTCATGTTTATCTGCCCCGGTTCAAACAGGAGTATGAAATCAACCTCAACGAAGTCCTGAAAAACCTCGGTATGGTAACGGCCTTTGGCGCGGCTGATTTTTCAAAAATCCGCCCTCAAAAAGACCTTTTTATAAGCGAGGTCAAACACAAAACCTTCATTGAAGTCAACGAGGAAGGTACCGAGGCGGCGGCCGTTACTTCGGTGGTGCTTCAAAAAGCCGCGTTCATGGAACCGCAACTTTTCACCCTGCGCTGTGACCGGCCCTTTATCTATTTAATAAGAGAAAAAGACCGCGGCACCGTTTTATTTATAGGTAAACTGCACCGCCCGAATAACTGAGTGTACTCCTTAGAATGTGAACCACCATTCGAGTGAGAAATTGCTGGTTTCGTAATCGGAGAGTTGCCAGGTAAAATCAAGCATCAGGTTAAAAGGACTCATAAACGGCGTTAAATTGCCCAGGCTGAAACCCAGCTCGCTGTAGGCGGTTTCCGCTGTCGGGAAAAAATAACCGCCGCTTACTTTTTTATCCTCGTCAAGTTCCGTCCAGAACGCCCCGGCATGCACCGCCAGCGTGAAAGGGATCTTCTTTATCAAGGGCAAGCCACTCTGATAAAACAGGTAACGGCCGAATTCATGATTGAACATAACCATAAAAAAACGGTCGCCATAGAAATTAGTTTCATTGAGAGTGTTAAATCCCTGGCCGGTGGCAAACACCTCGTTACCGAAATCCACCGTATAATATTTCTGGGGGGGTAAAGTTTTTTCCGATGTCCCGCCGTACAGATATAATGATGAATAACCCCATCCAAAAAGACGTTGCCTGCGATAAAGAGACACGGTATAACGTGAAAAATCAAAATCATTATCGATGAAATCCGGGTCGGCATATTCCACGCGGGTCTCCAAACGGGTGTACTGCGGAGCGCTACTTATAATATCTCTTCGTTTGCTTTTATACCGCATGCGGGAATCGTAACTGAAAGCCGCATAGACGGAACGAAGTTTCCCCTGCGTAGCCGGGGGATTGAGCCGGGCGAGCTCGTCGTTTCTTAAAAGACTGTAATCGGTGGTTTTCTCCAGGGGATACTGGTTATAATCGTAATAACCAAAATTAAGACGGGTATGGTTGAAAAGTTTCACGCCGCCGAAAAGATGCCAGCCCTTTTCATGATAATAATCGAACTGGTCATATTTGGCCAGCAACGCCAGAAAGGTCGGATTGTATCCCGATTGGTTCGGGAAATTTTCCACCAGGTCTTTATATTCCAGTCCGGCGGACATTTTCTGCTTTTCCCAGAACTCATAATTGAAACCGTAGCGATGTTGCCATTGTTCCTGTTCGAACGAATAGCCGGTTTTCAACCACAATCGCGTCTGAGGTATCTGCTTATCCAGATTGAGTCTCATTCCCAGGTAAGGACCTTCGACGCGGTTATAATGAAAAAGGTCATGTTCACCGCCCAGAGCCAGGAAAACCATCGAGCCCAGCCCCAGCGCCAGGATTCTTTTATATAAGGGCCGGGGAAGGTTCTGGATAGAGTCAATCCGCCGGTAACCATAGATTTCTTTATCGGTCAGGGGGATGGTCTGCCGGGAAAACCAGACGACGCTGTCGATATCGTCGGCTTCATCGGCCATCACCAGATTATACTCATCGAAAATCCCGTCGGTCGCGCCGGTTTCAAAGGCGTAATTATAAAGGGACGCCATATGTTCAAAAGAAAGTACCGCCGGTATCCCGGGGATGCGTATATTAAAAGTAACCTCACCGGAAAAAACGATTTTTACGGGCATCCAGTATTTATCGTTTATCATGGCAAAATCCTGCCGGTATCGAATATTACTGACCATCGGAAAAGTCACCCCTTCGCTGAAACCTACATCAACCGCCACGACATCAAAAGTTGTGTCGGCGATATGGATAAAACCGATAAACAGCGGGTCGAACCTGTTTTTGGGCTCTATTTCCAGCCGGAAGACCGGCTTGCCTTCGATATAAAGCGTATCCAGCAGGTAATAATTATAATAATCCAGGGCGTCTTTGGCGGTTGGCGTTACGACCGAGTAATCTCCGAAAATAATGCGGTTCTGGTTGAAATTCAAAATTTCCCCCACCGCCACCAGGTTGGCTTCCGGGGGAAGATTCGAGGATTGTTTACGGGCGGTTATCACTTCTTTGTATTTGTTCGGGTACTGCCAGTATGAAGTTACCTGGCTCTCCGTTATTAAAAAAAAGGCTCCGGAATCCTTTTCTAAGTCATTAACCACCAGTTTGGTGTAAGCCTCAAAGCGGTAATCGTGGAGTTGTGATAATATATCTTTCTTGCGCCGGATAGCTTCGATGATAATCTGCTGCCCCGGGTCATAAGCCCGGCTGTATACCCTGGTGCCCGGCAACTCTATCAGTACCGGCGTCAGTTTCATATCCAGCCGAAGACTGTCGGCCGTCAGAAGTATCTCCACTGTATCGGAACTGTAACCGACATGGCTGAACTTGAGCCGGTAAGCACCGCTGTCTAGAATCAACCGGTATTGACCGCTTTCATTGCTCAGGGTTGAATAGTTCGTCCCCAGCACCTGGATGGTGGCGTAGGGAACGACATCCTGATTCCCGGAATCATATACACAGCCGGTTATAATACTTCGGTCACTTTTCTGGGGAGACAATGATTTTAAATTATCACTGTCGATAGCCGGAACAGTTATAGATAAGAGCCATAATAAAAAAAAGTAAAACCCTGTCCTCATGAATGTTACCTTCCCTGAAAAAATTGTCTTTATGTTTTTTATCCACGTTTATCAAACGGACAGACAATAAAAGGTATTATACACTGTAAGAAATTGACAGTTTATTAAAATTTATATATATTTTTATATTCACTTAAAAACACAACCTTACTCCTTTATCAGAAAACAAGTTTTAAGCTGAATCGGGCATATTTAAGGCAATTTTTGTTCACAAACAAGGTGAAAAAGATGTGAATAAATGTTGATATCCATATAAGATATTGAAATGTTTGTAATTATTTTTTAAATAATATTAACACCATTGTAATATGCTTTTATTCAAATAGTTACAAAAATTGATTTTTAATAATGATTATATAGAGCCCTTTTACAAAATTTTTAAAATTTTTTTTTGAGGCTACTTTTATGAAATTCAAGGAAATACAAATTTTTTCAAAAAAACACAATTTTTAGTATGCCTCAATTTTTTAACTACAATATATTGTATCACTTTTAAGCTGACCTGAATAAAAAAACTGCAAAGGTCAACTTTGAATGTGGGGAAGATGGTCTAATTGATAACATAAAAATGATTTTTGCATCTCTACGATAAAAGGGATTTTACAGCCAATTTTTTGGAAAGACTACAGGAGGTTTTCTTTGAAATTAAATCGGTATTTCACCCATGAAGGGGAATCACCTTACAGCCGAATAAATTTCACCCGGCGGTCATCGGAAATAAAAAATCCTGATGGTTCCACGGTTTTTAAACTGGACAATATTGAGGTTCCGGAATCGTGGTCACAGGTGGCGGTGGATATAATCGCCCAGAAATATTTTCGCAAAGCCGGGGTACCGCTTAAAGATGAGCAGGGACAGCCGCTACCGGACAGCGAGGGTAAACAGAAATACGGCGGGGAAACGACCGCCCGACAGATTTTCCATCGCATGGCTGATTGCTGGCGGCACTGGGGTGAAAAATATAATTATTTCGACAGTACCAAAGACGCCCGGATATTCTACGATGAACTCTGCTACATGCTGGCCGACCAGATAGCCGCTCCCAACTCCCCCCAGTGGTTCAATACTGGTCTTTTCGAGACATACAATATCAGTGGCAAGTCGCAGGGTCATTATTATATTGACCCGGAAACGCATACTTTAAATCAGGCTAAAAACGCCTATGAGCATCCACAGCCCCACGCCTGTTTTATCCAGTCGGTCCAGGACGACCTGGTTAACGAAGGTGGCATAATGGACCTCTGGGTGCGCGAGGCGCGTCTTTTCAAATACGGCTCCGGGACCGGCAGTAATTTTTCCAATATCCGTGGCGTCGGCGAGTCCCTCTCCGGCGGCGGTAAATCTTCCGGCCTGATGTCATTTCTACGTATCGGCGACCGCGCCGCCGGCGCCATTAAATCGGGCGGAACCACGCGCCGGGCTGCCAAGATGGTCTGCCTTGATCTGGACCACCCCGATATCGAAAGTTTTATTGACTGGAAAGTGCTCGAAGAACAGAAAGTTGCCGCCCTGGTTGCCGGCTCCAGAGTGATTAAAAACCAACTCCGGGAAATCGTAACCACCGCCCGCATAGCCGGTGATAACGGCGATTCCATATTCGAGGTCAACCCGGAGAAAAACAAGAAGCTCAGGGAAGCCATGTGCCATGCCCGGCAACATGCCGTCCCACCACAATATATAAAGAAAGTCCTCGACCTGGTCGCTCAGGGCATCACGGATATCGACTTTATTGAACTGGATACCAACTGGGACAGTGAAGCCTATCTGACGGTTTCGGGACAGAATTCCAACAATTCCATCAGAATCCCCAACCGGTTCTTCGAAAAGCTCCAGAATAATGAAAACTGGGAGCTGTACAACCGCATAGACCGGTCTCTCGCCGGAAATATCCCGGCCTCGAAGTTGTGGGATAAAATCTGTTACTCGGCCTGGGCTTGCGCTGACCCCGGCGTGCAGTTCGACACGACCATTAACGAATGGCATACCTGCCCGGAAGACGGCCGGATTAATGCTTCCAACCCCTGTTCGGAATACATGTTCCTCGATGATACCGCCTGTAACCTGGCTTCGATAAACCTGGGTAAATTCCTCAAAGAAGACGGCCGATTCGATATCGACGGATATCTTCACACCATCCGTATCTGGACGATTGTTCTTGAAATATCCGTGTTGATGGCTTCTTTCCCCTCCAAAACCATCGCTCAGAAAAGCTATGAATTTCGTACTCTCGGTTTGGGTTTTGCCAATCTGGGCACGGTACTGATGCGCCTGGGCATTCCCTATGATTCGCCTGAAGGTTATGCCTGGTGCGGCGCCCTGAGTGCCCTGTTAACGGGCCAGGCTTATGTAACTTCGTCGGAAATGGCCAAGGAGCTGGGAGCTTTCCCCGGTTTTTACCGCAACCGTGACCACATGCTTAAGGTTGTCCGTAATCATCGCCGGGCCGCCTACAACTCCGAGAAATCCGAATACGAAGGTCTGACTATAAAACCGCGGGGGATCAATCCCAACTACCTGCCGGAGTATCTGGTTGGCACAGCTCGCCAAGTGTGGGACCGGGCCGTCGAGATGGGCGAAATCTATGGCTTTCGTAACGCCCAGGCGACAGTCGTGGCACCCACCGGTACCATCGGTCTGGTCATGGACTGCGACACCACCGGTATAGAACCTGATTTCGCTCTGGTCAAGTTCAAAAAACTGGCCGGCGGCGGTTATTTTAAAATCATCAACAATTCCGTTCCCGTCGCTTTAAAGAAACTCGGCTATGAAGATGCTCAAATAAAAGAGATAACGGAATATGCCACCGGTCACAAAACCCTGAAACAGGCGCCGTTCATAAATCATGAATCGCTTAAAGCGAAAGGTTTCGGCGAAACAGAGCTGCAAAAAATTGAAGCCGTTTTAGCCAATGCTTTTGATATTTCTTTCGCTTTCAATAAACATGTCCTGGGTGAAGAATTCATCCGCGACACTCTGGGATTCGCTGATAAACATACCGACCTGTGGGATTTCAACCTGCTGGCGGAACTCGGCTTTACCCGGGAGCAGGTTGAAGCCGCCAATGAATACTGTTGCGGGACGATGACGCTTGAAGGCGCGCCTTACCTTCAGGAAAAACATCTGCCAATCTTCGACTGTGCCAACCGTTGCGGCAAGAAAGGCAAACGCTTTATCAATTATGAAGCACATATTAAAATGATGGCCGCCGCTCAGCCTTTTATTTCCGGCGCCATCTCGAAAACTATCAATATGCCCGCCGAGGCTTCGGTCGACGACGTCAAACGGGCTTACCGCCTCGCCTGGGAATATATGAACAAAGCCGTAGCCCTTTATCGCGACGGTTCCAAACTCAGCCAGCCGCTTAACAGCGTTCTTATTGACAATGATGGTGAAGTTGATTTGTCAGTCGAAAAGGTGGCCGGTAAAATGGCCGAAAAACTGGTGTACCGTTATATCGCCAAACGGCGTAAACTGCCCAATCGAAGGGGCGGATACACCCAGAAAGCCGTGGTCGGCAGTCATAAAATTTATCTGCGGACAGGGGAATATTCCGACGGTACGCTGGGCGAAATATTCCTGGATATGCACCGTGAAGGAGCGGCTTTCCGTTCCCTCATGAATTGCTTCGCAATCGCCGTTTCCCTGGGTCTGCAGCACGGGGTACCGCTCGAAGAATTTGTCGAAGCTTTCCTGTTCAGTCGCTTCGAACCGAACGGCATGGTGCAGGGCAACAAATCGATTAAACTGGCCACTTCGATTATTGATTATATCTTCCGCGAACTGGCCATAACCTATCTCGCTCGCACCGACCTGGCGCAAATTTCCGAGGAAGACCTGCGCGGCGACACGGTCGGTTCACCCACCGGTGAAACCATCGAATTCGAAGAAGAGGAACCGGCGACCACCCGGGTTACCGGCCAGATAACAAATGCCAAAAGAAACGACAATGATATAAAAACCACCCATCTCCGCTTCCCTTTAAACAAGGATAACGGAAATGGCAATGGCTCCGGAGGTAACGGTCATGGTAAGCAGATGGAGCATCCGCCTGCAACTGCTGAGAGTAAAAAACCGGAGGCGGTGCTTGAGTTTGTCGGCGCGACAAAATCAGCAGATAAACAACAAGAGGAGGGGTACCGTCTCCAGCACCAAATCCGCAACGCCCGGTTAAGGGGTTACGAAGGAGACATGTGCAGTGAATGCGGCTCTTTTACGATGGTACGCAATGGCACCTGTCTTAAATGCGACACCTGTGGCGCAACCAGCGGTTGTAGCTAAGCCTTATTTTAATTACCGGCTCAAAACAGCACTGATATTCAACATCAGGGCTGTTTTTTTTATTCTTTTTTATATTTTTTCCATCAAAAAATTTTTTTCAGTCAAAGAAAAACTATTCACGGGTTATTCCTGCCAACCCATAAGATATTGTATTTCAGTGATTTATCATTTTTTTACAAATTTAGTGAAAAAATGTGTAGATTTGCCTTGACATTTCCGGAAAATCATGTAATTTAATCACGCAATCGGAAAGTGTTACTCTTTCTGTGGATTACCTAATATCGTCCACCCAGACAGGCCTTGCTTGTCTGGGTTTTTTAATGGCATCAATTTATCCCGGTAAATCTTCAAGTTGTTGCCCGGCATAATTCTTTTTAACAATTGACACCTGCCTGACTTTCTTTTAATTTGCGCTACCATGAATACGCCCAACAAATTGACCCTCCTGAGAATAGTGCTGGCGCCGTTCTTCATGTTTTTTTTCCTGACTGAAAACTTCTATATGAAGCTGATCGGGCTTTTTCTTTTCATCGTTGCTGCCCTGACTGATTTTGCGGACGGCTATTATGCTCGTAAGTTCGGTGTCATCACCGGCTTCGGTAAGTTCATGGACCCTCTGGCCGATAAGATTCTGGTCTCCTCGGCTCTGGTTTCCTTTATTGCCTTAGACTATGTTTCACCTCTGCCGGTAATTTTAATAATCGGGCGTGAATTTTCCATCACCGGCCTTCGCCTCCTGGCCGCCTATCGCGGGGTTATAATCCCCCCTACCTGGGGAGCCAAGGTCAAAACTTTTCTGCAGTTGACGGTTGTCGGGCTGGTTCTGGGCTATATTTGTCTGGTCACCGCCCTGACTTTTTTCAACTATGACTGGCCGGTAATTTATCGTTTCAACCACCGCCTGTATTTCAACCTGTTAATGTGGCTTACCGCCGCGGTGACGGTCTGGACTGGCATTGATTATATCGTAAAGTACTATTACATGATTAAAACTGCTTTAAAATAGGCCGGATATGAAAGAAAAACTGGCAATAATTTTAGCCACCGGTTTTGGCTGGGGTTTCTTCCCTGTAGTCGCCGGTACGGTCGGAACTATTCCCGCCTGGCTTGTGGCTTTTTATCTGGTGGGGGATAAGCCCCTGGTACTGTCGCTTTTAACCATAATCACCTTTATCATTGCCGTCTGGTCTGCCGGAGTGGCGGAGAAAATATACGGTCATGATGCCAAGAAAATCGTCATTGATGAATGGGCCGGGATGTTTGTTACTTTACTCTTTCTTCCTTTTTCACTGACCAGTTACCTGGTCGCTTTTTTTGCTTTCCGATTTTTCGATGTTGCCAAAATTCCTCCGGCATCACAAATGGAGCGCCTGCCTCGTGGCTGGGGCATTACCCTGGACGATATCGCGGCGGGAATTTACGCCAACCTCTTGACGCGCCTGATTATTTATTTTATAGATAAATACTGAAAAAAAACTGATGAACAAATGGACATTGAAATAATAACTATCGGTGACGAAGTCATAACCGGTCACACGGTTGACACCAACTCCGCGTTTATCGGTCAGCAGTTGACCGGACTCGGCTTGAACGTGAAGTACAAAACATCCGTGGGCGATGCCCTGGAAACAATGGAAGAAGCCTTTCAGCTGGCTCTGAAGCGCAGCCAGGTGGTAATCACCACCGGCGGACTGGGACCGACCGAGGACGATGTTACGAAAAAAACCATCGTTAAGGTGTTCAAACGGAATCTGATATTTCACGAAGAAGTCCTGGAAGATTTGAAAAAGCGTTTCAAGCTACGGGGAATCGAAATGCCGGCGATCAACCAGAACCAGGCGCTTTTACCCCAGGGAGCGACTTTTTTCCCCAACAAAACCGGCTCGGCACTCGGTATCTGCATCGCCGAACACGGTAAAATTTTTATCGCCCTCCCGGGCGTCCCGTCCGAGATGCAGCAGATTCTTACCGACAGCGTCATCCCCTACTTGAAAGGTATCAAAACCGGCCAGACCATAAGCACCGCCAAACTTCGCACCACCGGCATTGCCGAATCACAACTGGCGGAGCTCATTACACCGCAGTTAAAACTCGAACCGGGTGTCCGCCTGGCTTACCTCCCCGCTTACAGTGGCGTGGACCTGCGGGTCCTTGCCGCCGGTGAGAACAATGACGACGCCCGGGAAAAAGTCCAGAAACTGGTCCGGTACCTGGAAACGACCATCGGCAAATATATTTTCGGCCATGACGACGATACCCTGGAAAGCGTCATCGGTCAACTTCTCTTGGACAATGACAAAACTCTGGCGGTGGCCGAATCCTGTACCGGCGGACAACTGGGGATGACCATCACCTCGATACCGGGCGCCTCGAAATATTTCCTCGGCGGTCTGATAGCCTATGACAACGGCATAAAAATAAACCAGCTTGATGTCGGGGCGGATATCATCGAAAAACACGGTGCTGTTTCGGAACCCTGTGCCGCGGCCATGGCCGCCGGGTGTCGCAACCTCTTTAAAGCCGACTACGCCCTGTCCGTCACCGGCATTGCCGGTCCCGAGGGCGGGTCGGACGAAAAACCGGTCGGGACAGTTTTTATCGGACTGGCTTCGGCTCACGCCAATTATGCCCGGGGGTACCGGCTGGGTGTTAAGCGGGAAATCATCCGCACCCGGGCTGTTTATACAGCGATGGAAATGTTAAGACACGATATACTGGACATTAAATAATGCGTTTATTCATTGCTTTTCCCTTTGAAACCGAGGTCGCAAACCGGCTGGCGGTTATTTTGGGCGATTTGAAATCCCGAAGCCGCGAAGTCAAGTGGGTGGCTTCGAAAAATATCCATCTTACCGCCCGCTTTCTCGGTGAAACCAGACCGGAGTCAGTACCGCATATCAAAGAGCGGCTTGACCATATTACCGCCAAGTATCAGCCGTTCGATTCCGTCATTGACGCCGTCGGCGGCTTTCCCAATCTTAAACGCCCGCGCGTCATCTGGGCCGGGATGGAGAAAAACGTCGATTTCCTGACGAAAATCGCCACCCATATAGAGCTGGCGATGCAGGATATCGGTTTTGAGGCTGAAACCAAACGCTTCAAAGCCCACCTGACGCTGGGGCGGGTGAAGGACGCCCGTAATTTGGAGGAACTGACCGGCTATCTCCAGAATTACCGGTTTGACCCGATCCCGGTACATTTCGACCGGCTGGTGCTGTTTAAATCGACTCTCACGCCGACCGGACCGATTTATGAAAGACTGCATGAAGCTTTCCTGAGCACCACGTCTTGAAATTACCCGAAAAGAAGAAAGTCAAGCCCCGGGTAGTGTACAGTGTCAAGACATATTTTACACAATCTGTCAGGACGTCCTTTACACATAAGGGTTATGGTTTTTGTCGACCAGCGTTAGAGATCGACCCGTTTTCAAATCTATTTCACGTATCCACATATGACGAAATTGCACGAGCAGTTGGTGTTCTAAAGGGTGAACCTGAACCAGTTCGTTAGCCAGCGCTTCACAGACGAAGTACCGTTGGTTATGCCAGGTGATGATTCCCTGGCTGTTGAGGCGAATAACAGGCCCCTCGCCATCATAGAGCCATTCCCGCGGGTGGGGTTGATAGTTTCTATGACTGGGCTGATATCGTGAAGCCGGGACATTCATTTGCAGGGATTCATGGCCGCGGATATGGTTGTATTCAAGAGTAAAATCATCAAAGGCTTGCTGCCAGTCAGAGAGCCTTTTGGGCCGACCATGATGCCGGACAGAGTCGCTGAGTGTCCGGTGGAAGCGTTCCACCTTTCCCTGGGTCTGGGGATGACGCAAGCCGCTAAAACACAATTGAATACCCTGTTTGATCAGGGCTACCGCCAACCATGTCAGCCCATGGCCATTGGGACTCCACCAAGGGATACCGTGATCCACCAGCATGGCCTGAGGAACACCGTAACTCTTGAAGGTCGTCACCAGACAGTGGTGAACCGCACTCCCGCTTTGACCGTCCAGAGCAAAGACGCCCAGGGCAAAACGGCTATGGTCGTCAATTACACTCAGGGGATAACAGCGCCCTTGCCCGAGATTATAATAACCCTTGAAATCCATCTGCCACAAATCGTTCGGATGCTCACGGGCAAAACGACGGGTCGCGGTCCCGGCGGTCTCATGGTACCCGGTGAGACCGCAGCGTTTAATCGTCCGGTTAATAGTACTCTCACTGACCAAAACCCCCTCTTGTGCCAGCAATAATTGCAATTTACGACCTCCCCAACCGTAGGCCAGACGCTGGCTTACTATCCGGTCAACGGTCGCCGGCGATATCTGTCGGGGGCTGTGGTGTGGTCGACGAGAAAACGCCTTCATCTCCACCATACTACCCACTGCTTCATAGCGACGAAGCCAGTGGTAACCAGTCGGACGACTGATACCAAACGCTTCACATAAAGCTTTCATGTTTTGTTCCCGGTCCAGGGCGGCTATAACAAATCGAATCCGCTCGTCCATTACACTACATCCTTTGAATGGCATGCTTCTCCTCCTTTTTGAAGGTAACATACCATTTAACTGTAAAGGATGTCTTGACACAACCTGTAAACTATCTTATGATACTATACACCCGGGTAGGCTTGACCTGCAAAAACTATAATCCCTGGCGCACGAGGACGTACGCCAGGCACTTAATCCTAAAGACGCAGGCCACCCACCATATTTCCTGCGAGTTATCCACATCGCCGAATGACAAATCCCGTGTAAGCTGTGGCGGAGGAGGGGCTTGAGGTAAATTGGGTTCGTTTTGTTGTTTTCAGGGGTTCCCTATATTTTCTTCCCTATCTTTTTAGATTATTCGCACTTATCCATTAAGTTGCACGGGGGCAGAAAGAGGTGCTATTAAATAGGGTATTTGTTACGACCAGTTATAAAGTACCCGTCTGAGAATGTTCCTGCCATAATTCACACACCAGTTTATATTTGTCTGCTCTATACCCGTTTGATTTTTCACAAATTACCGTTGACAATATCCACCTTCCGGACTATTATTATCTCAAAGTACAGGGAATACAGCATTGAGTAAGGCATCGGAAATATTTATTTTGCAGGTCGAAATCCTTGTGGTTTCGACAGAAAGAAATAGTCAGGAGCACGGGGCCAAGTAGGCTTGACCTACAAAAACTGGCACAAAAAATAATAATAAAATAGGCAGAAGCACAAGGAGGCTCCTGCCCTACGAGAACTGTCATGGTATTAAATAGTTATACGTACCCTGTAAAATTAAACAAGCGGAACTGCCGGGGGTCCGCCCGAAAACCGGTTTACCTGGAAATCAGGTTGATGGTACGCGCCAGACCCGGTAGGTCCATATTTCCTCACCATCTTTTCCCGAAAAACCGACTTCCGCCATCAACGTGGTATCCTGCGGCACCACGACATTCACAACTTCCTCATATTTTGCACCCGGTTCCAACCAGTAGTCATCATCCTTATATTCACGATAATGATTGGGGTTGGCGTTGATTATGACATCATAATTTTCTAAAATAAACTCACCATCGCTCCAATGCGGGGTACTGCCCGCCACTCCATCAAAAGGGATTTTTTTCAGAGAAAACCAGCACCCCTTTTTTATGGGAGATATTCTAACCTGACCGATATTATGCAGCTCTATATAAGCAGTTAAAAGCTGTAATTTACCTCCATAAGTCGTGAAGGTTGGCGTGCAATCCAACTGAAGATTCCAGACATTTTCTCTTCTTCTTAAAAATCGATACCACGCCCAAATCGCACCTACTATAACAGCTATAATTGTAATTAAATCAGCCAAGGCTGATAGAATCCTGGCAATCGCTTCCACATTCATTTAAAACCCGTCCGGTTGTTTCTTTTTCAAGTAAAAAGGCATAACCGCTATAGGGTACCGCCCTACAGTTACTGCGAAAACTATTTCCTTTCAGGGCAGACCCATTTTAAGTCATAGATATGGCGGGTCACAATTCCCGGAGGCGTGAAACAAAATCCGCTATAACGGAAAGTTGAATCCACAAAGGTTTCGACCCGCCTTTCATTCAACAAAATATATCTTCTTCAATTCTGAAAAGACAGTGCCGGCATGCGCAGTACCTGGCGCTCCTCAATCAGCCCGGCTTCCGCCGCGGCACGAATATACGGTTGAACCGATTTGATCGTCTGCACCGCCGCCGCTACCAATGCTTCGCCCTCACTGTTATCCGGTTTCTCGCCGAGGATAAGGTCTACAAGCGTCTTTTCCTTGGGGAAAAGCTGCAGATTGATATCTTTGTCTTCCGGAATATTCAAAGCTACCTTGACGAGCCGGATAGCGGCAGGGAAACCGCCCAGTTCATCGACCAGCCCGAGTTTCAGAGCGTCGATACCTGACCAGACCCGGCCTTTGGCAATCTGCCTGACGCTGTCAAGGGGCAGTTTCCGGCCGTCGGCGACTTTGGAAGTAAAATCCTCATAAATGCGGTCGAGCATGGCATTGCCGCGCGCCATTTCCGCTTCGGTATAATCCTGGGTACCGGTCCACATGGTGGCATTCTGACCGAAATGAATTTCATCCCAGTTTAGACCCAGCTTCTTCCAGAATCCGGCCGTGTACATCTTGCCTCCCAGGACCCCGATGGAGGCGGTGATGGTCGCGGGTTGCGCGACGATTTTATCGGCGTGCATGGAAACAAAATATCCGCCCGACGCCGCCACATCGCCCATCGAAACAATCACCGGCTTGCCGGCTTCTTTAGCCCGGATGACTTCGCGCCAGATAACATCGGAAGCAACATACGAACCCCCCGGACTGTCCACCCGGAAAAGAATGGCTTTGACTTTTTTGTCCTCGATAGCATCGCGAAAAGCCTTGGCTACCGTAGCCGCACCCATCGACGGTGAACCGAACATCGGGTCATAACTGCTCTTACCCCGTACGACATCGCCGACGCCATAAATCAGGGCGACTTTTTCCCCGCGGGTATGCGGCCGCCCGGCCCGTTTGAGATACTTATCGAGATAAAGCAGGCGGGCATCCTCACCGGCATCTTTTTTCACCCGGGCATAAACTTCGTCACGGTATGCCATGCCGTCCACCAGCCCGGCATCGAGTGCCTCCTTGCCCAAAAACGGTCCCCGGTCGATGAGAGCCTTGACCTGCGTCGCGGTCATCCTGCGGGCATCGGCGATATCCTTCACCGCGCTGTCATAAATGGTTTCCAGAAGCCGTGTTTCGGCTTCGCGGTGCGGCTTGGTATAACCTTTTTCCGTGAAAATATTCATGGCATTTTTATATTCGTAGCGCTGCCCCATACGAGGCTGGATATCGAGCTTTTCCAGGGTGCCTTTGATGAACGGCGTCTCGGCCATAATACCGGTCAGGCCGATATCCCCCGACGGCTGCAGATAGATTTCATCAAAAGCCGTGGCCAGATAATAGGCGTTATTTCCGGGACCGAACTCACCGAAGGTTTCCGAATAGGCAATGGCTTTTTTACCGCTTTTACGGAAATTGAGTACCGCCTCGCGTATTTCCTGGCACATGGCAAAACCCATTTCCCCGACTCCGATGTGAGCCACCAGAGCCGTCACGCGGTCATCACCGGCCGCTTTCTCCAGGGACTCAATAACATCCCGGACAAGAATATATTTCTGGAAGAACATATTGGCAACCGGGTCGTTGGGAATATACTCCGTAAAACTCTGCTCGAAATCGGTTTCGAGAATGACTTTCGAAGGTACCTTGTCGGCACCGAGCCAGGTTGTCAGAAAAATCGCCACCACCGCCAGAACCACGATAATGGCAATACCGCCGATAATCGCTAAAAAAGTCCTCATCAATTACTCCTTTATCTTATGTTACATCATAAATCAAAACTTATAATCCTATTATTTTCCCTTTTTAAAAAAAGAGAAAAGCGGTTGTTTGTCAATTTGAACTTGCAGAATTATTATCGCTTCCGGTTAAGCCCGAGATGTCTATGATAAGTTAATTCTGGCAGGGGCGGGTACAATTAAAGTATCAGCGTCAGATACCATAAAAAAGTCCGCCCGGGGCGGACTTTTTTTCGAGTATCAAAGAGACGTAATTTTTTAATCCTGCCATTTCGGCTCGGTAATTTTTCCTATAAACAAAATTGTATGGGAGGTCTGTTCGTGAATGACAAACAGAAAAGGACGGTCAAAAGCCAGCGGCATGAAGGAGACATCAATGAGCGACACCGACGTTACGGCCGCGGCCTCGGTGCCTTTTTCATCGACCTGAACGAAAGTCTTATGCTTGACCTGGTCAATCCAGCCAATCCCGTCAACGAACATATTGGTAAAATCCGCCAGGGAGGAATTAAAGGCAATCTCCATACCCAGGGCTTGCAGGATCCGGTTGAGGACGATTTCATATTCGAATTTGAACCGGGGCATAATAACCAGGATATAATCATCGCAAAAACCTTCCAGCCAGGCCGTCCAGTTCGACGCGGTCATTTGACCGATAATATCGTCAACCGTGAACGAACCTTCGGGTAAAAAGAGACTCATGCAAAAGCCCTTATTACCATAAGGGATAGTTACCGCCCGAAAGAGTTCATTTTTATAATAGCGCAGGGTGGTATCCTCGTCGCTGGCCTTGACCATGAAGCGACAGTCAACGGTAGTACCAGCCGCCGTATGAAACTTACCGTTAATACTTTTTGAAGTATCGAACGGGATGCACCAGTCGCCTTTGAAGTAGATGGCATTGAGAATCAAAAGAGCGATATCCGGGGAGAGCGGCGATGATACTATATCCTTGATTTTCCCGTTGGTGTTGACATCGACCCACTGATTGATGGTATCAGCAGGCTCCGGGAAATCCATCACCCGCACCACGGCATCGAAATAGTCCCCGCACCGCCGGATAAAAAGCGGCTTAATTTCCTTGTCTTCACGCGACCAGATGGAGTTGGCGATATTAAACACCACCGAAGGGTCGGCGTTTTCCAGAATTTTTTCCAGGCTATTATAGGCTTCATTGATTTCCGTCAGGCTCAAACCAGCCTGCTCCAGAGTCGCGGCCATGGAGTCAAAAGTCGCCCCGGCGGCGCCGTTCAAAGTCATGCCCAGGGCATAAGAAACCGACAGCGGCGAGAGGAACAGGTTTTTATCAGAAGGCTCTTCAGCATTCACCCGTTGAAAAAGCTTTAAGCCAAAACGGTTGGATGATTCAAGGAGTGTTTTTTCGTTCGCAGTCAACTGGGCCGGTGTGCGGTCCGGCGGTTGATTGTTGTTTACCGGCGCCGTTGAATTTGAACATTGAAATAAAAGCAGGCCGAGCATTACCACTAAAAAAATACATACATGCTTGTGCATATATACCCCACCCTGTTTAAAGGTTATTATAATATGTCGGCGGTTTCGAGAGCAGTTTTATTTCCTGTCTCAATTATAACGTACAGTCGCTGTATAGTCAAGGATAATTTTCCCTGGCTCTATAGCTGGTGACGTTTCGCACCGGCATATGGTTTAAAAAAATCAGGCGCCCGGGGTTAAAAATGATTAGCTCATCCTTAAGCGTATGTAACTCCCCGTATGGGCGCCTGTTATAAAGAGACCATTATTTAGATACTAAAACCGCCTCAGACACCGCCGGAATGCCCGCACCAGCGCCGGGATATCCCTTTCCATAAGAACAAATGGTACAACGAGCTAACCGCCACGGCGAGATAAACTACACGACTGACAATACTCATGGCTCCAAAGACAGCAGCAACCAGATCCCAGTTGAAAATTCCAACCAGGCCCCAGTTCAACCCCCCGATAACCAGCAAGGCGAAAGTTATCACATCAAGGGTCTTCATCTTCTCCTCCTTAACCAAACCAATCAAACTTACGGGCTGTAATCTCCAAGGTGCCGCTTTTAGATTGCTTAAAAAATCAATATTTTTATATTAAAGGCAAGGTTTTTTTTATGAACGACTATTGATGAATTAGATGCAAAACTAATTAATATTCTAATAGAAGTTAAGTAATGATTTTAAAAATTTAACAAAAACGGATGAATTATTATGTCACAAAGGAAATTATATCGTTCTTTAACCGACCGTAAACTGGCCGGAGTATGCGGTGGCCTGGGTGAATATTTCGATATTGACCCGACCCTGGTTCGTATTATAACGGTGGTACTGGCCATAGGCGGGATTGGTACCGGTATTTTGCTTTATATTATAGCCTGGATTATAATTCCTGATAGACCTATGGGGGCGTAAATTTCTGCTTATTACATAACCCAAGCAAAGCCGGATAAGGTAATATTTGTTGACAAAAAAACACGAACTTCTTTCTTTCAAGTAGTTACAAAATTAATCTTTTCTGGAAAATCATATCTTTGACAGGAGTGAAAGTATGCGCTTACTGATAAGAATCATACCAATTATTATTTTATGGACGTTGTTACTTTTTACCCTAAGTTGCAACGAAAGAAAACCCACCCAATCCGAACCGGCGCAACCCCTGCAACAGTTAACAACCTCCGGAGCCTGGGACCCGACGGTTTCACCCGATGGCAAGTGGCTGGCTTACACGGTGGCCGGCACCGGCATTATCAAGCAGGATTTGACCAGCGGCCAGATTTATATTCTCACCTCCTTTGGTTCCGAACCCGACTGGTCGCATACCAGTAATTTAATTCTTTTCAGAACCACCGAGCCCGTCCAGAGCCGAACCGTACTGGCCACGGTCAATACTCTTAACGGGGATACGGCTATTATTCGCTATGAAGGGTTCGATGACGGGGCGGTGTGGTCACCGGTGGGCACGGAAATTGCCGCTCAGGATTCACACGGGATAAGAATAATAACCTACCCGGGCGGGGATACCTCGTATGTAACCTGCAGTGACCCGGTGGACGGTTCCTGTGAAGGAGAAAATCCGACCTGGGCACCCGATGCCGACTGGATTGCCTTCGAAGACGGCCTGGAGATTATGAAAATTGCCCGCAACGGCGGCACGGCTGTACAGGTGGTGGGCGGGCTGAACGATGTCACCGAACCGGCCTGGTCACCCGACGGCAAATGGCTGGCTTTCGCCATGCAGGATTCCACCACCGCTGACTGGCATATCTGGGTAAGCGACACCCGGGGGCAAAACTACGGCCTGTACCGCGTGACGGCTACTGATTCCACCTGTACCAGCGCCGAATGCCGGGACGGCAGCCCCTGCTGGTCGCCGGACTCGAAAATCATTTATTTTTCTTCGAATCGCACGGGCCGCTATGAAATATGGAGCATCGGCTTCAAACCCTGATATAAAGGCAGGGTTTATATCCTCTCATGACATTTCCTCCGTTTTATTTAACAGGGCGGTCATTCTTTCGTTGGGACAACCTGAAATTACATAAAAAAGTCGTGAAAATATCCGGGAATATCAAGATATATTTTAGAAAAGACAGATTGAAATCGTCATCGTAAAAACAGTTGTATGAGTTTTCAAATTTTTTAAGGTAAGAGTATTGCCCATTGAAAATATAACCGGACAAGTTAAATTTTTATATGCATTAACTTCTTTATTTCCCGACTTTTATTGAAAGACGATAACGTAGAAGACGCCCGACAGTCCCATAAAAAAGTACCGGGTTCAAACACCCGGTACTGTAATATATGTAAATCGGAAGCCCGCTGCTTCTGCCTTTAACACAGACGTTTATTTCTTCAAATTGTAAAAAGCTTTCAAGCCCGGATACTCGGCCCTGACACCAATCGTTTCAGCTATTCGAATAAGCTGGTTGTATTTGGCGATGCGGTCGGTACGGCACATCGAGCCGGTTTTAATCTGTCCCGCGCCGGTGGCCACCACGACATCGGCAATGGTGGCATCCTCGGTTTCACCCGAACGGTGCGACACTACCGTGGTGAATCCGGCTTTTTGCGCCATGTAAATGGCATCCAGGGTTTCGGTCAAGGTGCCGATTTGATTGAGCTTGATTAAAATGGAATTGGAGGCTTTCTCCTTTATGCCCTTCGCCAGTCTTTTCGGGTTGGTAACATATAAATCATCGCCGACAATCTGAATCTTATCACCCAGTTCGGCGGTCATTTTTTTCCAGCCGTCCCAGTCGTCTTCGGATAAGCCGTCTTCGATGGATATAATCGGGTATTTCTTTATGAGGGACGCATAGAAATCAATCATCTGCGCACTGGAGAGTTTCTTGCCTTCTGCTTTGAGATTATATTTCTTTGTTTTGACGTCGTAGAACTCGGTCGAAGCCGGGTCGAGAGCAATCATGATATCCTTGCCGGCTTTGTAACCGGAATTGGCGATTGCCTCCATGATTACTTCCAGGGCTTCTTCGTTGGATTTCAAATCCGGGGCAAAGCCGCCCTCGTCGCCTACTGCCGTATTATAACCTTTACCCTTGAGGACTTTTTTCAAATGGCCGAACACCTCGGCGCCCATCTGCAGAGCCCCGGCGATATCTTTAGCCCCGACGGGCATAATCATGAATTCCTGAAGGTCAACGTTGTTGTCGGCATGCTTGCCGCCGTTGAGGATATTCATCATCGGCACGGGCAATATCTTGCAGTTACAGCCGCCGATATACTCATACAGAAACCGTCCGCGGCTCTCGGCGCAGGCTTTGGCTGTCGCCAGTGATACACCCAGAAGGGCATTGGCACCCAGTTTCCCTTTGTTTTCAGTACCATCGAGAGCAATCAAATAATTATCCACCGCCACCTGATTGTAGGGGTCGATGCTGTCCTTTATCAGCGCCGGACCGATTTTATTATTGACGTTGTCAACTGCTTTTTGCACCGACTTGCCGAAATATTTTTTGGCGTCACCGTCGCGAAGCTCCACGGCTTCGTGGGCGCCGGTTGAGGCACCCGACGGCACCGCCGCCCGGCCAAGGCTGTCGTCCGACAGGCAGACATCAACTTCGATAGTCGGCGTTCCGCGACTGTCCAATATCTGACGGGCATGGATATACTGATAATCAGACATGGTCATTTCCTTTCTATTACTTTTTTCATTTCCTTCAACTTATTATGTCCCTTTTGGGGGAGCAAGATTTTAATTATGGGATAGTTTTCGGCATTTTATAGGAAAAAGCCCATATATTATAACTTATCGTAAAAGCTAAGTCGATGTCCTGCAAAGTGCCTGTATTTTGGCAATAAATTTGATATATAATAGACCTGAAACGAGAAATTAAGACTTTCAATCGGGGACTTTCGTGAAAGGAAGGCCATTCCACCCGATTGAAAGCAAAATATAAAGCAAGACCTTTAGTCGGGACCAGTGGATTAAAAAAGTCTGGTCCGGGGGCCGGCGGTGTTCGGCCCCCTCCCTTTATTAATCAATTTTAAAATTCAGTTATACCATCAGGTTTCAACTCTAAAAAGACGGGGAAAGGACCTGATGGAACTTATAATGTCATTCCCGGCACACCCTGCGCACATCTTTGACTTAACCAAGAATCCAGGAAAACATAATAACCTGGATTCCCGCCTTCTCAAAGGTGACAACTGATGCTCGGTAGTATAAACGTAGGTTGAGAAGTCGAAGACTTTTTACAACTTGAAGGAAATGGTCAGGAGTACAGGCCTCCTAAGCTTTACTAAAAACACTGTGATAAAGGAATATGCGTTAAATATAAATAATCTGTAAGGGCGGTTATATCTTGTATATCAATTATTCCGTCAGTATTACAATCTGCCTCATTGGGACAGCATAAAATGCGGTGAGAAATATATAGATAATCAACTATCCTGGAAATATCTGAAATATCAGGGTCTTCTGAAGCTGAACAATCAGCGTTCCCGGTCATACCTATACAACAGCATGCGTTACCAATACCATCATTATCGTTGTCCTCTTGATCTGGATTATAAACCGAGGGGCAATTATCGAGGGGACATTCGTTTTGTGGATAACCGGCATCTCCAAAACCATCTTTATCAGAATCATAACAATAAACATGATGAATCCATTCTTCTTTCGTAACTACATTAACCGGTTCGCCGGTAGTTATAGAGCTATAATTACATGTTGCATTAACGACCAGGTGATAATCCCCGGTCGCCAACTGTTGACCACTCCCATCAGAACCGTTCCATATTATGGGGAATTCACCGGACAGATAAGCACCGTTTAATAATGTCCTGACCAATATCTGGTTCTGGTTATATATTTTGACACTAATTATTGAGGGGTCAATAAGAACAAAATATATATAGTGTACATTCTGGTTTGCTATTGAACTTACACTAAAATCGACAATATCTGTACCTATTGCAAAATAATTTCCGCCAGTAGTATCACTCCACGATTCAATGACAAACATATTCCCGCAACAGTAATAACCTCCTGTATTACTAATACTTATCGGACTTACAAATTCTGTTGTACCAACGCCAGTGCCGCCAAAAGTACAAAGCGGGAATAAGTCGTTAGTATACTTGATAATAAGATCGTTTGCCAGATCGACTGCCCAAAGTTGTCCGAAGTTATCTGTTTCCAAATCGACAATGTGCATACCCGGGTCTGTTTGTAACTCAGAGTACCATAAGGCTGTTTCCAATCCAGTCGTCTTTATTATCCAGGCGATACGGTTGTTCCCCGGATCAGCTATATATAGATGAGTTGTGTTAGCATATTGGTCATTTGGCTCAGGTATATCCCAGTTACGCCCGGAGATTATTGCCGTTGGGTTACAGAATTCCCATTGCCCGCCACTACAACCATAATCCCCATATGTACCATAAAGGGTGCCTTCCAAGCTGAACCTCATCAACTTTTTATATCCATCAAGAACCCATAAATAATCATCATTGTGCGGCCAAAAATTATAGTTGTTATTCAAGTCTAAATCTATCGGTTTCGTCAAGTATCCCTGACCAATATTACCATTAATATCAATGACCTGTTCTTGCCAATCATAAACAAATTCCGATATACGGTCGTTTTGCGAATCCAGGACGAAAATAAAATAATAATTACTATAATACTCATCGTTGAAAGGGGCAATAGCATCGATACTTCGCGGCATCAAAAACTGATTCGCCCCGGAGCCGTGATTGCCGTGTGCTCTAATCCAGTTATCCAATGCTTCAAAATATATAAAACGATCCCAATCATGATCAATACTAAACGACATTCCTGTAAACAGCTCCATTTCTGGACTCATAATATAACTCTGTGCCGAAGCAAACGGATTACCAAACAAAGCAATATCCCAGGCATCATTGGTAACACCTTTTGATAAGCGCCATATTTCCGGATTCTGGAATACCTGTCTTCTTACTAATGCATATTCACTATTTGATTGAGATAAGACAGAACAGGAATTGATTAATATAAGAATGATAATATACAATATAGTATAAAGCCTGATATATTTCATATTATTTACCCCCAGTTTTAATAAATGATTTTTCTATGCCAATTATTTTCATAAAATTATTGTTTACTCTTATATACCAATACACCACTGAGAAAAGAGTTTACGGCAGTCCTTCAAATAAAACCTTGCCGTCATGTTCTACTATTATTTGATTTCCATTCCCTACCCAGGAACTAATGGAACCTGCAATCTCTTTAACTACCCTTCTCTGCTCGGGATCATAAATAAAAAGCTTTTCATTAGTAACTTTTTGTGATATTATGCGTTTTACCGGTTCCTCTCCTTCCGTTTCTGTAATAACGTCGGCTTTTGTAAACAATAGAAAATGACCGGTGTTGAATATCCAACCACCAGGAGATACAAGGTCATGTATATTCCAGAGTCCGCCGATATCCTTTGGAAACGGTTCCGAAGTATCGCCTGAAGGAAGCCTTTTTGTGGAGATTTTAATGATTTTAATATCAAATTCTTTAAGATTGGTTTCGGCATTATAAAGTTGGATTGGTCTCAAATCATCTTTATATAAGCACAAGTAATATTTACCATCCGGGCTAAAATATATATCTTTAAATTCCGTAGTATCTAATTTTTCTGTTCGCGGATTCCATCTTGTCACTATACCTTCTCTCCCACTTAATTCATAAAGCAATACTGTGCTATCAAAAAATAACCAGTTAATTTCCTTGACCCGTTCTGCAATCTTTTTTAACTCGGAAGTTATTATGTTATACACAAAAGCGCCGGTAGGACATCTATATTGAGATTCACAACCAGGGTCAAATGTAAGAAAAGCAATCTTCTCTCCATCGGGACTCCACACATATTTTTGTACATCCATTTTGTCAATTCGATTTATCAATTTACCTGCATCATCTAATATTACGAGGCTATATTCTGGTTTGACTGAGTATCCATCTCTGGTGTACTCAGGTTTTGTTTCCGCCATGAAAGCAAGGTACCGGTTATTTGGAGAAACGGAAATGTATGATGTTTTATATTTATCAGAACGGTAAATTTCCTGTGTTTCTTTTAAATCAGTTTTTAATCTAACCACGTGGTTGTCCTTGGTTAGTTTCACGGCTAAATGCATATCTTGAGACAGGACCTTCAAAGGAATGATACCAAATAATATGAGTATCATACAAGAAGTGATTATAATAGAAAATATGGTTATAAATTGTTTCATTCTGTCATCCTCCTGCTTTTTTACTAATTAATTACTTGTACCATCCGGGTCAACGATTCTGACATGGAAATGATCACTATGTCCATCTCGGTGCACTAAGGGACCGCCTTTAAGACCAATATTTACAGTATCACAATAAATTAATTCTACTTTGGCATTAAAAATAAGACGGTTTATTAGAAATTGTGTTTTTTCTATATCGTAATATTCGGGATTCTTGGCAATATTTAGCACTGCTTCCTGTCCATCATTTCTAACATATCTTATATCTACCTCAAGACCATTTTCATGGCAACCATGGGGTGCAAAGGTACCTCCATATTTTAAACTCAAGTCGCCGATACTAATTCTTGGTGGTTCCTTAAAAGATGAATTCCAGATTCTGCCAGAAATTTCAATCATATTGATTAAATGCAAGGTCCCCCAGTCATCCATATCTGCTTCCGGATTGTAATGATAGTAGCCGGTTCCCGTATTCACTAAATTTAATCCATTTTCAAGCCACCCAACACAAGGGTCTCCATGTGCGATACTGGGATTGCTGTTTTTGGCATTGGGATTTAAATTAAGATAGTCATTCGCATCGTTATTTTCAACAGCGTTACTAATTTCATCACAATCAGAATCGTAATAAGGACAGATATCTTCTGGCTTATCAGTAACATCATTCGGATCTGGTATATCATCACACCCTAAGCAGAAAAAAAGGATTGAATACAAAAAAATAACAAAACTTAATATATAAAATATTTCTTTTCTCATTTCGACTCCCCCCTTGATTCTTCATTACTTGATACATTCGATCGAGAGCTATTTTCCAAGAAATCCAGAATACTGTCAAACTCTACAAGTTGCCATGATAATTTTCTTTTATCTACTTTCATAATAGAAACTCATTTATTTCAATCAGTTCAAGCAGGGCAGGAGCCCAACCTGTGCTCCGGCTTGTTTTATTCTCATTTATGTGTATTTTATACAACCCATTACACCATTTATAATATTTTAATATATCACTGTTCCTCAACCCATTCTTTTACAATCACTCTTTTATCAACATCATAAATAATATATCTTTTTCCTCTGATTTTTCTATTATCAACTACTATTCGAACAGAATCATACTTTAATGTATCAGAGTATAATAACTTAACCACTTGTAAATGATGCTCTCGATCGGGAAGCCAACTTATGGGAATACTGTTAATTGCCAACTTTACTTCATCAGAAATATCTTGGTTAGTTGCTGTTTCATATATATATGTATCATCTTCCGGATTGATTGCTATATAATATTTACCATCCGGTGAAAAATGTATACCTTTGTAAGGAACCTGATGAGTTGTTCGGGTTTTAGTATCATACACATAATTTCCTCCCGCTTTATCATATTCCTTAATATAAATATTACTGTCATGTACAGCCCAATTGATATCATAACCCGCGCCAGTGTAATTTTTTATCGAAGGGTGAGGAAAATCCTTAGTAACAGTTATCTTATTTCCATTTATAAGATCGAATAAAAAAACACCCGTAGATTTAAAACCCAATCCTTCCTCGCGATATTCACCAGTGATATAAGCTAATTTAGTGCCATCAGGACTCCATGATAATTTCCTGACGTTATCATCAATTTTATAATAAACAGTTCCATTCGTATCGATTATAACGAGGCTATTCTTTGGTAAAATCTCATAATCGTATTTTTCTGGCGGGGTATAACCCTCCGTTGTTTCGATTACAGCAATATATTTATTATTTGGCGAAATATGAACCCCACGATACGATATATAATCTTTATCAGTCTCATACAAATTTTTTTCATCCCCCTTTATATCCTTTTTACAAATAGTTTTATCGCTTTTCCAGATTATTTCAAAACTATCTGATTTTATTGAGGGAATCGAGTTATTTATATCTAATAAAAATATTACAAATATCATGTATAATATGCTTATCATTTAAAACCATCCTTTGAAAATATTGAGTAGTTCTTAATTATTAGTTCCATCTGGATCCTCTATTCTTATATGTATATGGTTATCGTGTATTCCACTATAATCATAAACAACCATATATGTTGAATTAGTATCAGTTGGAATATGACTTAGGGGGCTTACAATAATTTTCGATATAATAGGTGGTCAGGGTTGTTTGGACAGTTCGGCGGCTTAGTTAAGGTGGATTCGGTTTGAGTCATTATGCCGCCTTGTTTTCAATCCTTCGACAATTCTCAGGACAAGTATACGCTTCCATCGGGGTC
>JAQUSF010000032.1 GCA_028715215.1 Candidatus Zixiibacteriota bacterium | reverse complement strand
TCCGATCTCCATCATGCCCAGTTCGAGCAGTTTGGTAATGACATCGGCGGGTTTGACGGTCATGAGTTTGGCCAGTTCCGCCACCGACATATATTCGTTGACTTCAATTAAATTATCCGGAACTTCATCGTGGAACTGGTCACTATCGGCAGCATGACGGTATTTGCGTTTGGTCTTGCCGGTGCTGAGGTTGGCCATGGTGGCCTTGAAACTTTTGGCGACTTCGAACTGGTCGATTTCGCGGCGGCCTTTCTTTTTCCGTCGTTCCTTTTTCTTCTTGCGCTTCTCAATTTTGCGCATCAGGCCGGCTACGGGTGTGTTGGAATTGGAAACCTTTATGCCACCGATACTGGTTGAAACACCGGGAGACGGCGGTTTTACCCGGGCTTCCTTGGCCTGAGTTTTCAGCTCCATCTCCTTTTTTGCTTCCTGCTTCTCCCGGGTGAATTTCTGCTTGACGGCATTTATCATCTCCGGCGTCGAGACCGACATATGAGACTTGGGTGAAAATCCCAGATCCTGCAGTATCTTAACCATGGCATTGGAGGATATCTTGTACTCCTTGGCAAGTTCATAAATCCTTTGTATTTTCCCCGGCATCTGTTATCACCTCCTTATAGTCTTGACTCCGACATGACTGTTTTATTCATACAAGCAGTCTTATCCTTTGTCGTCCTCGTCTTCTTCCACACCTTCAAAGTCCGGTGCGGTGGCTTCCGGAACATCGTCGGCTTCGCTGACATATTCTTCATCGTCATGGAAGACATCACTGGCTTCCAGTTTTTCCGGTTCCGGTTCTTTTTCGCTTTCCGCCTTAGCGAGGGCTTCTTTGGCCTGTTGCTCCTGTTCCAGCCGGGCGACAAATTCCTTGGCCCGGTTAATGAGCGTCTCGGCGGTTTTTTGACCGAGCCCTTCAATCTTAATCAGGGTTTCCGCCGAAGTCTGGGCCAGCCGCTGAATGGAACTGATATCGGCGTCAACCAGACGGTCTCTTATTTTTTCACCTACGCCTTCAAGCTGGCCGACCGGCACCAGCATCTCAGCCTCGCGGCGTTTGTTTTCATTGTATTCGGTTTCCGATAAAATATTTACCTTCCAGCCGGTCAGTTTCGAAGCCAGGCGGGCATTCTGACCGTTACGGCCAATCGCCAGTGACAACTTCTCATCCTCGACCACCACCGTCATTTTCTTTTCCAGTTCGAAGACGTCGATGGTAATGACTTTGGCCGGAGCCAGGGCGCGGGTCACGAAAACTTCGCTGTTGGAAGAATAGGGCACGATATCTATCCGTTCGTTGTTGAGCTCGCGGACAATGCTTTGCACCCGCACGCCCTTGATACCGACGCAGGCGCCGACCGGGTCGATTCTCTCGTCGGAAGAATAAACCGCCACTTTGGCTCGTTCGCCGGGTTCGCGGGCGATAGCTTTGATCTCAATAACCCGTTCATAAATTTCCGGAACTTCCAGTGCAAACAAATTACGCAGAAATTCTTCGTTGACGCGGGAAAGAACAATCTGCGGCCCGCGCGGTGTGTTCTGAACGTCCAGAATCAACGCTCGCACCCGGTCACCCTGACGAAATTTCTCGTTGGGGATTTGTTCTTTACCGGGCAAGATAGCTTCGCCGCGCCCCAGGTTGATTATGACATTACCTTTATCAATCTGCTGTACCACCCCCGAAACAAGCGTGCCGACCTTGTCGATGTATTCACTGTAAATCCGCTCATGCTCGACATCACGAATCTTCTGAATGAGAATCTGCTTGGCTGATGCAATGGCGTTCCGCCCGAACTCCGCCTCGAAATCAAGATAAATGTCGATTTCATCGCCAAGCTCCGCTTCGGCGTCGATTTCTTGAGCTTCTTCCAGTGATATTTCCAGGCTCGGGTCCGCCACCTTCGCCACCACTTTCTTTACCGCAATCATGAACAGTTCGTTGTTCTTCTTGTCGAACTTGAATGAAATATTATCCGTGTAAGCATATTTTTTCTTTGCCGCCGCCAGCAGACTGGCTTCCAGAGTCTCCACCACAGTGTCGAAGTCAATATTTTTTTCCCTGGCAATTAGGGTCATTGCCTCCAGCATGTCGAATGCCATATAAATATATCTCCCTTAATAAATAATTTTCGCTTTTTCAATCTCCGCCAGGGCAATCTCAAATGTATCATTGTCATCCCGGAACTTGACGGCGTTGTCGTCAGCGGAAATGATTTCAGCAATAACTTTTTTCCTTTTCGGATCGACAAAATAGACCTGGACTTTTTCTCCAACCCGATATTTAAAATCGGTGGTGGTTTTTAAAAGCCGGTCAAGACCGGGTGAAGATACTTCCAGGGTGTAGCCGTTTTCAAAAAGGTCGGTGTTATCAATAATATCGCCGATAATCTTTGACAGATGGGCACACCGGTTGATGTCGACCCCGTTAACCGAATAAACAAATATCTTTAAGGTGGCGTTGCTTTTGTAACGTGACAGAACAACTTCCGCCAGTTCACAACCCTCCTCGGTCAAGGGTTTCTCGATTAATTTAATAACCTCGTTTTTTATCGTTTCGTTCAATTTTTTTACCGCTAAAGCTGATAAAAATGAGTGGGTTTAAAACCCACTCTAACCGAATATTATAACAATTAACCTGTTATAGCGCAACAAAATTATAAGTTAATTAAGCCGCTGTGCCAGATTTTTAACGGCTGTAACCACCTGATTTATTGCTACCAGGGTAAAATCCTTTTCAGCGCGGGCTTTTAGCTCTACCATTCCTTGCTTCAATGACTTATCCCCTATCGTGATACGTATCGGCAGGCCGACCAGGTCAGCATCGTTAAACTTCACCCCGGCCCGTTCCGGACGGTCATCGTAAAGAACCTCAATCCCGGCTTCCTGAAGTTCCCGGTAAATTTTCTCTGCCGTTTCGACCTGTTCGGAGCTTTCCATACTTATGGGGATTAATTCCACCAGGTAGGGTGCGATATTTTTCGGCCATATTATCCCCTTATCGTCAAAATACCGCTCCAGAACCGCCTGGGGTGTGCGGGTAATGCCAATTCCGTAAGAACCCATTATGCAGGGGTGCTCTTTCCCTTCGGCGTCAAGATACTTGGCGCCCAGGGTTTCCGAGTACTTTGTTCCCAGCATAAAAGTATTGCCGACCTCGATGCCGTCGCGGGTAATCAGCCGGCCCCGGCAACGCGGACAGCCATCACCCTCACGAGCCTTTGAAAGGTTAACCACTTTAGTAGCCTTGAAATCGCGATCAAGATTGACATTAAGGATATGTTTTTCATTTTCATTGGCCCCGACAATAAAATTTTTAAGCCTGCCCACCAGGGGGTCAACCAGGATGGGAATATCATTTCTTAACCCGACCGGTCCGGCAAATCCGATCGGGCATCCGGTAAACTGCTGTACCTGCTCGGGATTGGCCATTTCCAGCTCGACTGCTTTAAGAGCGTTTTTCAGCTTAACCTCGTTTAAATCGCGGTCACCACGAATCATCGCCGCCACCGGCTTGCCGTCGGCTATGTACAAAAGTGTTTTGACCAGGCGGGTAGCATCAACCTTAAGAAAAGCTGTTACTTCCTCGATAGTCGCCGCCCCGGGGGTATCGACTTTCTTCATTTCTTTTAAGTCATTATCAGTCTTGACATTAACCGTATCTTCAAACTCCGCCTTTTCAATATTGGCGGCATAATCACAACTTTCGCAACTAATAATAATTTCTTCCCCGGCATTGGTATTGACCAGAAGCATAAACTCGTGCGCCGCCTTGCCCCCCATCGCTCCGGTATCGGATTCAACTTTTACCACATCAATACCGGCTCTTTTAAAAATGGCGAAATAAGCATCCACCATTCCCTGGTATGTCTTGGCGAACGAGGTTTCGTCGGCATCGAAAGTATAGGCGTCTTTCATTATAAATTCCCGCCCTCGCATGAGGCCGAAACGCGGTCGTATTTCATCTCGGAATTTAACCTGTATCTGGTACAAATTCAAAGGCAGTTGTTTATAGCTTTTCAATTCGCCGGCAACCAGGCTGGTCACGGTTTCCTCATGCGTACCGCACAGGACCATCTCATGCTGGTGGCGGTCCTTAAGACGCATCTGTTCTTTACCGATGGTATAATACCTGCCGGATTTCTGCCAGACTTCAGCCGGGCAGAGCACCGACATGGTAATCTCGAGCGCTCCGGCGCGGTTCATTTCCTCGCGTACAATTTTAGAAAATTTTTCGATAACTCGTTGCATCAGTGGTAGATACAGGTATATCCCCGCTCCCAGTTTGCGAATGTAACCCGCTCGTAAGAGAAGCTGATGTGAGATAAGCTCGGCGTCGGACTGTTGTTGTCTTAGTGTCGGTATATAAGTTTGCGACCAGCGCATGGTGTTTTTTCCTTTTGTGTCAAGAGGTTAACGTACCGTAAAAACAAATAGAAAAGATAAAATAGCGAAAACGGTTAATAAAGCAATTTAAAATTTGGACTTGTTAGTGTGAGAAAATTTTGGAATTTAATATTGCCATAAAAGGTTTTTTGGCATTATATAGGTTTCACAACAGATTGAGCTTTGCCCCCGTGGTGTAACGGATAACACGTTAGCCTCCGGAGCTAAAAATTTGGGTTCGATTCCCGACGGGGGTATGTAAAAAAGACCTTAAAGTCCTTGACGGCTATCAAAGAGCATAGTATCTTGCTTTTGAGTATAATCCGGCATACGAAAAGATGTTATTAATTATATGGACTAATTTAGATAGCTGGCGCACGAGGACGTACGCCAGCCACGAAATAAGATGGTCAGGTCATTTGCCCAGGCAAACCTGTGGCGAGCAGGACCTGACAGAATTGAAATATAAGATTCTGTACTGTGCATGGCGTACGTCCTCGTGCGCCATGAAATTATGAGATATGTCTGTATCAAAAAAATTAAATGTTTCTGGTACCTCTCTTGTTTTCGTAACTACGACTATTGAAAATTGGGAACCACTTTTTAACGACAAAGAAATTGCTAAAATAATAGCTCTTCAATTAAATGAAACGGCAACTTTTTTTAACGTTTCTATTGTGGGTTATGTAATAATGCCAAACCATATTCACATGCTATTAGGTTTAAAAAACTATAAAAACCTCCCCAAATTTATTCAAAGTTTTAAAAGTCTTTCTTCAAGAAAGGTAAAGAGATTATTAGAAGTAAATAATTTTAAACTTTGGATGCGGCGGTATGATAGTTTTGTAATAACATTGGAAAAGCAATTCAGGATTAAGCTTGAATATGTTCATAACAACCCAGTAAGGCAGAAATTGATAGATAATCCAATTGATTGGGAATTTTCCAGTGCAAAACAATGGTTGACTGATAACACTGACATTGTTAAGATTGATAAAGATTTTAGTTGGATTAGATAGCTGGCGCACGAGGACGTACGCCAGCCACGAAATAAGATGGTCAGATCATTTGCCCAGGCAAACCTGTGGCGAGCAGGACCTGACAGAACTAGAAACCTGCGGCAAGCAGGATCTGACAGAATTGAAGTATCAAGCCAACTTGGGGCTTGACCATTTTCTTTCCAGCACAACTTTTAACTTGCCTTGTCCCCAATAAACTCATTAATTTTTATATATAAATAAAATTGAAAAACGGAGTATTAAATGAAAAAGACAGGTTTGATTTCCTTAATAATTCTCTTAACCCTATTTATCGGGTGCAGTGATGACGATAAAAGCGTTGACTCCGACAACCCGCCGTCGGTACCGACCAATCTGGTGGCAGTCGGTTCCCTGGGGAATATTCATCTCAGCTGGGATGCCAGCACCGGCGAAGGCTTGCTCGGCTATAACATCGACCGGAGTACCGACGGCGTCAATTTCTACCAGAGAAACGGTGACCCGGTAGTGCCTACGGAGTTTGACGATACCGACGTTCTTGATGGCGTTGTTTATTATTACCGGGTCATGGCGGACGGCGACGGCGAATCCGCTCCTTCCAACGTAGTAAAAGAAATTCACGGCACCCGTCTTGAAGCTTCCTATGATAACGGGTTGACCATTGAATCCGGGGTGTTGAATCCTTATGTTGTCGAGGATACCGTGGTGGTAAACGGCGGGAATCTCGTTATCCAGGATGGGGCGAAGCTTTATTTGAAAGATGATGCCATTCTTGACATGGATACCTTCAATATCCGCGTTTATGGTCTTTTACGGGTCGTTGCCACCGCTGATGCCAACGCCACCATTACCGGGCATAGAGTCGGCGGCGCACTGAATGATGGCGAAGGCTTCCGCTTGCAGTTCGATGATGCTGATGATTTCGAAGCCGTCGGTAATACCGGCTGCCTTATACAGAATACGATGATTAGCAACCTTCGCAGTTCCAATAACGCCCTTGACATACTGAATTGTTCCCCCAGAATATATAATTGTAAAATAACGGCCAATATGACCACCGGTGGGTCATACTTTGAAATCAGGGGTACCTCGGCACCGATTATTGAAAACTGTTCAATAAATAATATTGTTCTGGCCATACGTTCGGATTTAAGGTCAACGACTGCTTTAATTCAAAATAATTTTTGCCGCGACGGGTACTATTCTTTATATTTTGCCGGCCTGGACAACCCGACCGTGACAGCGGGACAAATCGCCTATAACAATTTCGACGGTAACGTAAACGGCCTTCGCTTGAACGGTATGTCAGGTGATTACAGCATCCCGCTCGGAAATAATTACTGGGACGGCGGCGTGCCATTCATCAGTCGGAGTACGTCCGATATAACCGTTCTTGTTGATTTTTCGCCGGCTCTGGTCTCCGCTCCGACCGGGTGCGGACCGACCTGGTAAAATCGTGATTTATTTATAATATTGATATCATATGTTTGCAGATTTGAAAAACTGGTTTATTGAACATCACTTTTCCGATACCATGGCCGGGTATGCCGGCTGGCTGGTGCTGGCGATATCGTTTATAATTAGCGCATATATTATTAATTATTTCGTCAAAAAAATCCTGTTGCACGTTGCCACCTTTTTCATAAAAAGAACTAAAACCACCTGGGACGATGCTCTGCTAAGGAACAAGGTTTTCACCCGTGTGTCCCATATGGCGCCCGCGCTTATTTTATACTTTGCCGCCCCTCTGTTTCCCACCATCCAGGATTTGATTCAACGACTGGCCATTACCTATATGCTTCTTGCGGGACTACTGGTCGTCAATGCCTTTATAAACGCCGCCGTTGATATTTACAGTCGTTTTGATATCGCTCGTCATAAACCCATTAAAGGATATTTCCAGGTTGTCAAAATAATACTGGCGGTCTTTATCGCCATCGTCGCTATTGCCACTATCATGAACCGAAACCCGCTGCTTCTTTTAAGCGGTCTGGGCGCCATGACAGCCGTTTTGATACTGGTTTTCAAGGATTCCATCCTGGGATTCGTAGCCAGCGTACAGCTTTCCACCAATGATATGGTCCGTATCGGCGACTGGATTGAAATGCCCAAATACGGTGCCGACGGCGACGTCATCGACGTAAATCTGCATTTTATCAAGGTTCAAAACTGGGATAAGACTATTGTAACCATTCCCGCCTACGCCCTCATTTCCGAATCGTTTAAAAACTGGCGCGGCATGACGGAATCGGGCGGCCGGCGCATCAAACGAGCGGTTAATATCGATATGACCAGCATCAAATTTTGCACCCCCGAAATGCTAGAGCGTTTCGAAAAATATCAGCTTATCAAAGACTACCTGCAAACCAGAAGACGCGAAATTGCCGAATATAATAAAGCCAATAATATCGATACTTCCGAATTGATCAATGGCCGAAACCTGACTAATATTGGAACCTTCCGGGCTTACATCACCGCATATCTAAAAAAGCACCCCAAAATCAAACAGGATATGACCTTCTTAATAAGACACCTCCCCCCCGGCGAGTTCGGCCTGCCGGTCGAAATTTATGTTTTCAGCAACGACCAGGTCTGGGCCAATTACGAAGCCATCCAGGCGGATATTTTTGACCACATCCTGGCGGTGGTACCACTTTTTGAATTACGGGTGTTCCAGAATCCCACCGGTCATGATTTTAAAAGCCTGGCAACGCCGGCTCAACGAGAAAACAGCCCCTGCAAATAATTGTCTGTTAACAAGATGAGTGTCCGCTAAAGCACTCCGGCGAAACTTCTGATTCCCTGAAATATTTTTATAGCCACTCATAAAATGAAACCGGATTGAATATTTTTCGTATGTCTGGGTATGAAGGGTAGTTTAAAATGGGAGACTCAAACATGAAAAGATTCGCCATATTTTTATTCGCTTTTTTCTTTGCCTTTTCATCGGTATTTGCCAAAAAATATAAACATGACCGGGAAGCCGATAACAATGAACATTCCTATACCTATATCATCAATGACCACAGGATTGCGGAATTCGACGATATCAACATAGATATCGACAACGGTTCCATAATAATGACCGAGGAAGATACCGAAGAAAACAAAGTCGAGATAACCAGGGAATATGAGCTGTTCGTAAATGACCAGGAAGTCAAACTCACTCCGGCGCAAAAGGAAATGACGGAAGACTTCCATACGCTGGTCATGGACATTGTCGATGAAGGCAAAAAAATCGGGTGGGAAGGCGCTAAGATAGGCATAAGCGGTGCCAAACTGGGTATGAAGGCCATCGGCCGTTTGATGAAGATGGTTTTCACAAGCTATGACGAGGATGACTTCGAACGGGATATGGAACGAGATGCCGATGAAATAGAAGCCCGGGCCTCGAAACTTGAAGATCGCGCCAAAATTATTGAAAGAATGGCTGATGACCTGGAATATGTAACCGAGGAATTATTTGACAGCGTCCCGGAACTTCACCGGCTGGAATGGTTCTGATAAAGCGTTTTAATACCTCTTCTGCTAAGCGGTAATTAAACGTCTAACCCTATCCGCCACCGCTAAAACTCCCTTAGCGGTGGTTTTTTTATTGTGAAATTGTTTTTATTTAATTATATCATTTTAAAAAGAAATAATAAGATATGTCGAATGATTTTACGCATACCGTTCTGGGCCATACCGGCCTGAAAGTATATCGTTTGGGACTCTCGGCTTCGTATCGACCCGGGAAGGAAGCTGTTTATAAAGCTATTGAAATGGGAGTGAATTATTTCTTTTGTTATGGCTTTGATACTCAAATGACCGGTGTTCTGCGTGAAATTTTTAAAACCGACCGGGAGAAATACATCGTTGCCACCGGAGCATATAACCTCCTTCTGGGACATTTCAACCTTCGCCGTACTCTCGAAAAAAGGCTTCGCCAGCTGGGGACCGATTATATCGATGTTTTTCAATATCTGGGAGTAACCCGGGAGAAGCACCTGACCGAACATATATTAGAGGAATTTGAGAAATTCAAGCAGGAAGGGAAAATCCGTTTTACCGGTTTGTCCACGCATCATCGCCGCCTGGCCGGACATCTGGCGGCGGAGAATAAGATGGACGTTCTTATGATACGCTATAATGCGGCTCATAGGGGCGCCGAGGAAGATATCTTTCCCTATTTGAAAGAACATAATACCGGCCTGGTCAGTTATACGGCCACCCGCTGGTCATATTTGATTCGCCAACAACGGGGCTGGCCTGATAACCGTCCCATTCCCACCCCCGGTATGGCTTACCGTTTCGTACTGTCGAATCCGCATGTCCATGTATGTCTCACCGCCCCTTCGAATATTAAGCAGCTGCAGCAAAACATCACGGCTCTGGATGCCGGTCCGTTAAGCGATGAAGAGATGAAATTAATCAAAGATTACGGTGACCTGGTACACTCGAAGAAGAAGTGGTTTATGTAATTTGCCGGGCTGTTATTTCATACGAACAAAGTGATTATCAGGGCGATTACCAGGATGGCGGAAGCGATATAACCGGCCGGCTGACCGCGGCCAATTATCAAATTCAGGGCGGAAATAATCAGGGTGATTCCCAGCCGGGCTGAAATTTTTTGAAGTGCCGTGTAATGGAAAGCATCCGCCAGCAACATCAACCCCGCCAGAAATATGGACACGTAAATCAACCAGTACGGTTGCGGTTTCGTTGAAGTAACTTTTTTATCGCTCATGGTCATAACCCTCAAGAAAATTCTCTATCCCCTTTATGATTGCCGTAGCTATCTGTTTACGGAATTTATAGGTCTTAAGCCGGGCTTCCTGCTCGGGCAGTATTATAAATGTACATTCCACCAGCACCGCCGGATACTGGGTGGGGCGGTTCACCGCCAGGTTGCCGTGGTATAAACCGTAATCGGCCTGCCCCGTGGTTTTTAAAAGTTCCGCCTGGATGCATCTGGCCAGCGCCATCGAATGGGGATGGTAATAATAAGTGGAAACACCGTTATTGATAAAGGGATTAACACCGTCCGGAAGAGAATTGTTGTGAATGGAAATAAAAAGGTCCGCCTTATTCTTTTTGGCTATTACCGGGCGCTCGTAAAGCGGGAGATGGCGGTCGTCCTCACGCGTCATCACCACCTTAACTCCGGATGCCTTAAGCATATCTTTAAGGACCAACGCTATCCCCAGGTTCGCCCTGTCTTCGGTATAACCGGTCGGACCGACCGCTCCGGGATCCTGTGAATGCCCGGGGTCGATAACAATAGTTTTCCCTTTTAAACGACGAGTATCCTGAGGTGCCTTATTGAGCTGAAAATAAAAAGTGTTACCTTCATAGTATGTGTCGTAGCCCCAGATGTCGCGGCGGAGTTTAAGCCGGATTTCATACAGGTTCTTTTCCGGCTGTAACCAGGTCATTATATCTATCAGGCTGTCGGAAAAGTCATATCGAATCCAGTCGGTATCGCTTGTTACGCCGAAAAGCTGAATACGTAAGGAGCGGTTGTCATCCTCGATAATGCGAAAGGGATGCTGCCCGGATAAAGGGCACTCGATAAGCAGATGGTCTTTAAAATTATAAGTCCGCACAGCTTTCAAGTACGACTCGGGAGGCATGATACCACGAGGTAACACTTTAACGGCATTTTTATTTATCCAGGCATACTGGGTTTGGGAGAGTCTGGCCCGGTACCAGTCGCCCTCGCGGGCAACGACCAGTGCCTGTACCCCGGCAGGCTGAAAACAACTGAAGTATCCCCGGCGGGGGCCATGGCGTAAAATCTGCACGGAATCGGTAAACTGAACCGTGAAAGGATAATCAGGCGGATTCAGAGAAACGGTGTAGCCGCTCTGGGCTGTAATTTTATCACAAAGGCTGATTCTCTTGTGTACCTCAAGAATATTCATGGGAAAAACCATAGCCAGCAGGCTGTCCAGTATTTTCTTTTTGTTGGGCGACAGGTGATAATTGATTTTGACATTAGCGGCTGATACGGACGGAGGTACCATAAAATAACCGGTGTAGATGCCTCTTATCAACAACGAATCGGGAACAGCGCCGGCACCGAAGACGTGTTCGCCCCAGTATGGTTGCTGGCCGGGAGCGGCTTCGGAAACCGGTACCGAATCGACCACGCCCTCTATAGAAAACCAGCCGGTCATGCCCGGGGTTCCCTGGAAAGCGACCGTCAGCATATCACCGGCTGTCAGCGCCAGGTTTCCGGATGGCGGCCTGTAGTCACCGGCGATTTGCAGAGTGTCATCGGGCAGACTGCGAAGCGGTTCCGGAATATAAACATCGAGAGCCGTCGAAGCGATAGCTTCGGGGAAATGGCTCTTTTCAGCCTTTTCAAATTCTTTTTTTAAATAGGCATCTATTTTAAAAGTGAAAAGACCGGGTGACACCGGTAGAAAAGCAATGAAACCGCCGTCGCGATGAATCTCAACCGGCGAGCTGTTGATTCGAAGCACAGCCTCTTTCGGTTTACAGGGAAGGTTTTCGGGAAGATAACCGAGAATAAAAGTGGAGTCAACGGCGGTGACGATTTGACCGGGCCGGGGATAGATGACGGTTATTTCGGGAATTTGCGAATATCCCGCCGTGGTTCCGAATAAAATAATTCCCAGGAGAAGTTTCCATTTATTCTTTAATATATTTTTCAACCACATCTCTTTTCAGTTTGGGACCCCCGATGATTTCCCGGTCGACTTCGATCGTGTCCATCGAATAGTTTATACCGGTGGCGATATCATCCTCAATTAATAGCGGGCCGTCAAGGTCCCAATAATCGGCCATCGACGACATATACAGCGATTGGGCGATACCCACCGATGATTCCACCATACAGCCGAGCATGACTTTCTTTTTTTCGTTTCTGGCAGCTCGCGCAATTTGGATGGCATTAATAATGCCGCCGCATTTTTCCATCTTGATATTAACGCCGCTTGTGTATTCCGCATATTGGTGATAATCTTCAAGATTGTTAAGGCCTTCATCGAGAATCAGCTCCACCTGTTCGAATTTGCCTTTTAAAGCCGGCCAGTCTTTTATGTACTGGACATCGGTCGGTTGTTCAATGATATAAACCCCGTTATTGGCCAGGTGAAAAATCATCTCTTCGGCTTTTTCACACGACCAGGCGCCGTTAGCGTCAACCCGCACTTCAATATCGGTCATGTCCTTCAGTGCCTCGATGACTTTCAGGTCCTCTTTGCCGCCCAGTTTTACTTTTACAATAGGGAACTCGGAGTCATAAATATCCTTGATCATTTTAGACGCTTCACCGAGACTTATCGTAATTGAACTTTTCACCCCGACCGGAGCGCCGATCGATAAAATCTCCCAGGGATAACGCCTGGTCTCGCCTGAAAGATAATTTAAAATCATCGATAACAAAGCCGAACGGGATACCGGATTGATGTTAAAGGCACTTATCTGCTCCAGGGATTTGAGGGTGATTTCCTTAAACTCGTTTATCAGTTCCACGCCTTTTTTTATATCATTGGAGATAACATCCAGATCGGGGCCATAATGTACCGACCCGGACGCTTCACCGGTATAGCGGTTGTTGAGAATAGTCAGAAGGTTGGTTTTTTTTTCAGCGGAGCCTTTGGAAACAACGAATTTCTTTTTTAAGGGAAAGGTTATTTTAACGGTTTCGACATTGATCATAAAATTCTCCTGGCCTGAATGAAATCGTGGTCAAGGTCGGCCCGATAATTCCGCTCGCCCGGTTTTAAAGAATTTATTCTCACACCTCCCCCGCCCCGGGAAGAATGAATTACCAAATCTTTGGTTACAGCAATAGCAACATGCCTTTTAAAAAATAAAAGGTCACCCGCCTTGACCTGGTTGCGTTCTATTAATTTACCTGCCTTTATCTGGTCTTTAGTGTCACGAGGTAAAAAAATTCCATATCTTGAAAAAACCGTCCTTACCAGTCCGGAACAATCAAACCCGGCAGGACTGATACCGCCCCAAAGGTATGGCACCCCTAAAAATTTAACAGCTTCCTTAACGAGTTTATGACCGGGAACAATTTTATCCATTTTCTTATTAATCGGCCTTATTGCAGCGGACTTAAGAAAAGCCATGGTTTTATCGGGTAAGATAACCTGACAAAAATTCTTATGGGTTTGATTTATCCATAGCCTGGTTCCGTAATAAATAAAATGAGGGGCAACAGTGTTTTTGAAAGAAGCATCGAAAAGACGTGCCCTTTCAAGACCAACAAAAGCGTTGAGTTTTTTCGCATAAAATTCAAATGCGCTTTTGCCGATTATTTTTAAAAAGCGCTTATCCACCCAACCGGTGTAATCGTCATTTTGTACTACCAGCCTGAAGGTTTTATGTTCCTTTAAAACCCGAACGGTCTCACCCCATAATAGCTGGCTGGCCCTTTCGCTTTCGTACTCCGGTTCCATCCAGAGGTCGACAAGATTGGTCGTAATAAAAGCATACTTCATATTTTAAATATGGACTAATTTTCGAATTCAATCAAATAAAAAAAACCGGGCATGTACCCGGTTTCTCTTCGAGTTTTTTATATTATCTGGTTTTAACCCCGGGAATTTCCGCCAGAGTTTTTTTGATTCTGGAAATACCTTCTTGAATATTTTCCACGGAGTTGGCATACGAAAACCTGACATATCCTTCCCCGTATTCACCGAAAGCGGTTCCTGACAAGCAGGCGACACCGGCTTTTTCAAGCATTATATCGGCGAAATCTTTTGATTTCAGACCGGTTCCGGTTATATTCGGAAAAACATAAAAGGCCCCTTCAGGTTTAAGACAACTTATTCCTTCGATGCTGTTAAGCCCCTTTACAATGACATCCCGGCGGCGTCGGAACTGGGCTACCATATCAGTAATGGCGTCCTGGGGACCGGTCAGAGCTTCAATCAGAGCATACTGGGTAAAAGTGGCGGTTGAAGAAAAGTTGTTGATAGCCAGGGTGAACATGTATTCGGCCAGTTTTTTGGGCATGGCGGCAAAACCCAGCCGCCAGCCAGTCATGGCGTAGGTTTTCGAAAGACCGTCTATGGCTATAGTCCGTTCCATCGCTCCCGGCAACGAAGCTATGGACTTAAATTCAACATCATATGTTATCCGCGAATAAATTTCATCGGATAAAATCCAGAGGTCGTGCTTTTTAGCCAGGGCGTAAATACCTTCCAGGTCCTCCCAGGTCAGTATCCCCCCGGTCGGATTTTCGGGGGAATTAAGGATAACCATTTTCGTTCTGGGGGTAATCAGTTTCTCGAATTCATCCAGACGAAATCTAAAATCATTTTCTTCGTGTAGTTTAATCGGGACGGGTTTAGCCCCGAGAAACTTGGTAACGGAACGATAGGTGGGATATCCGGGATTGGGAACGATAATCTCGTCACCGTCATTTATCAGGGCAATCATGGCGCAAAAAATGAGCGGTTTGCAGCCCGGCATGATAATGACATTTTCCCAGTCCAGTTTGATATCTCGGATTTTGGACATATATGCCGCTGCCACTTCACGTGCTCTGGGTATGCCTCCCGAGGGTGCATAATGGGTTTGACCGTCATAGATGGCTTTAACGGCGGCGTCGGCGATATTTTTAGGCGTATCAAAATCCGGTTCACCAATCTGAAGGTGAATGACCGATTTGCCCTGAGCTTCCATCTGCTTGGCCTTTGCCAAAACAACGAAAGCCCCTTCTGATTCCAGGCGAGAAACTCTTTCAGTATATTGCATTGTTTACACCTCTTTATTGTTAACCGAGTAATTTTTTTGCTTTCTGGGCGATATGTTCCGCCGCCAGGCCGAAATGTTTAATCAATTGCCAGGGTTGACCAGATTCGCCGAAACGGTCATTAACGCCAATCATCTCAAAGCGAATCTTTCGTCCGACCATGGAATTCTCACGTAAAACCACTCCGGCTACCAGGTTACCCAGACCGCCAATTTGGTGTTCTTCAGCTGTAATTATAACCCCGGTTTCCGATGCCGCTTTTATAAGGGCGGTTTTATCAAGCGGTTTTATGGTATGCATATTAATGACTCGGGTTTCGATAGCATATTCCCTTTTTAAAATATAAGCCGCCCGGAGAGCTTCGGCGGTTTCCGGCCCGCAGGCGATAATGGTCAGATTTTCATTTTCACTTTTATATTCCGATGAAGGTATTATTTCAAAGGCATCAACAAACAGCTCCGCCTCCTGCCGATAACGATAGATATTGGCTTCTCCAAATTTGAAGGGAGTGTCATCGGTTGTAATTACCGGGGTAGCTTCGCGGGCAAAACGAAGATACTTGGGTCCCTTGATCTCAAAAAGCATCGCCCGGGTCATTTTTTCGGTTTCTATAGAATCACCGGGCACACCCATATGTATATTGGGTAAACCGGGAATCTGAAACATCGCTTCCAGTTCCTGGTGCGTGGCGCCATCGGGACCAACCGAGACGCCTCCATGCGCTCCGACAATCAGCACATTAAAATTGGCATAACATACGGAAACCCTTAGCTGGTCCAGATTTCGGGCTGAAGAAAAAACACCATAGGTGCCGAATACCGGGATTTTTCCTTCTTTCGCCAGTCCGGCGGCAAGGGTGGTGGCATTTTGCTCAGCCACGCCCACTGAAATAAAACGGGTTTTTCTTTCGGGATGATTTTTATAAAAATCGGAAATGCAGATGGAATCGGATATATCCGCCCCGAGGCATACAATCCTGGCGTCATCGCCATATTTATCGAGGGCTCGCCCAAACCCTTTACGGGTCGGGTCCATCGTGACTTTCATTTTACCATCTGTATGCCACCAGTAATTCTTTGAAAAATGGGGTGTGGCGGCGTCAATTCGGGTGTTTATTTCGTAACGGAATTGGTTGGCATATAAAAACATCCGGGACAAATCAAAGGTATTACTTAAACCCAGTTCAGTAAGAGCCTTATTCAATTCCTCCCGGTTGGGTGCTTTACCATGCCAGCCGACGATATCCTCCATAAAGGAGACCCCACGCCCCTTGATAGTATTACAGATTAAAACCACCGGTTTACCGGTACTGTTATTGTTTCGGGCAAATTCGAGCTTTTCAACCAGTTCTGGTATATTATGACCATCGCATTGAAGTACTTCCCAGCCGAAGGCACGATATTTTTCGTCTAGCGGGTCAATATTCATGACTTCCTGCGTGGCGCCATCAATTTGAAGCCGGTTTTTATCGATTATAAGGATCAGGTTATCAAGCTTATAATGCCCGGCGGCCATAGCCGCTTCCCAGATAGAGCCCTCCTGTTGCTCACCATCGGAAGAAATTACGAAAACCCGATAATCTTTTTTATCAAGCCGGGCTGCCAGGGCTATCCCGACAGCAACTGAAAATCCCTGTCCCAGGGAGCCGGCAGAGAGCTCTACCCCCGGCAAATCCCGCCAGTGCGGGTGGCCCTGAAAGGGCGAACCGAGCATTCGCAATTTTACCAACTCGTCTTCGGGGTAATAACCTGAAACAGCCAAAGACACATAAAGAGCCGGTGCCTTATGGCCGGCGGACCAGATAATCCGGTCGCGATCCGGCCAGGAAGGGTCTTTGGGTTTATGTCGGGCTACTTTAAGATAAAGGGCGGCGCAAGTATCCATAATACTGAGGGTTCCCCCGGAGTGACCCGAGCCGGCTGAACACAGCGAAACAAGATTCAAACCGCGCATATACCGGGCACGTTCGGTCAGTTCCTCAAGGGAATAATCATGGACTAATTTATTGTTACTGGCGTTTATTATCGGCATGTTACAAATCCTGATTGGCATACCCTTTCTATTTATCTTATGCTAATATGAAAAAAATTTGGATTTTGTCAATCAGTTTGAGGAAGAATCCCGGCAAGCAGTTTATTGAGTTTTTTTTCAAGTTCAGCGATTGAACCATTGTTAAAAATCACCCGGTCGGCCCGTTTTTGAAAGATTCTATAGGGCAATTGTCTTTTTAAGCGGGCCAGGGCATCCCGGCGGGTTATTCCACGTCGGATAAGACGTTCCAGACGTTTTTGAAGGGAAGCATGGATAACAAGGACATAATCCATTTCCCGGTCAAGCCGCCAGTCCATAAGCAGAGCCGCGTCAACCACTACTATTTTCTGTTTTTTTTCTGCCTGAGCAAGTTGCTTTCTTAATTTTTTCAACAGGTAAGGATGTACCAGGGCGTTAAGGCGGGCATGGTTTTCCCGGGAGGCAAAAGCCACCATCGCCAGTCTTTTCCTTTTAAGGCGGCCTTTTTTATCCAGAATATCATGCCCGAAGGCTCTTACGAGCTTTTTAAGCAGTGGGCGTGATCCCTCGACTACTTCCCGGCCTATATGGTCAGCGTTGATAACCATCACCCCCATTCTCTTAAAGAAATTGGCCGCTGTAGTCTTGCCGGAACCAAGCTGTCCGGTGAGTCCCATTAACATAGATACAAATAAATCTTTTTTTTGACTTGGCGCAAGATGCGGAATCGACCAGATATAAAATATCGGAAAAAAGCTTGACAATAAAGATGGTTGAAATCTATCTTAAGAAGAGTTAATAATCTCTATATCTTTATAAACTGATGTGTCTTCCAAAGGGCACCATTAATGCAAATAAACACGATATTTATTCATTAATACCAATCATTTTCTATGAAAAAACACCTTAATGTAATACTCATTGGCGCCGTGATTCTTCTGGCAATTGAGGTTTTATACCTGGTTTATCAGAATCAGCAACTGCGGGCAATGATAAACAATCTCCCGCAGTTCACCCCATTGACCCGGGGTGAAAAAGTCCCGGCTCTGCGCGCCCAGGATATCGATGGCCGACTGGTAACCCTTAATTACTCCCCCGCCCAGCCCAAAACGCTTCTTTTCTGGTTCTCACCCGACTGTGCCTATTGTAAGGACAATTACAATTTCTGGAACCATTTGTTTCTTGACCGGGAATCCGACAGCCTTCGTTTCCTGGGGGTATGTGCTTGTGACCCGGAACAAGCCCGGTTGCTGGTGGAAGAATACCGGATGGAATTTCCCGTTATATGTGTCAATGAACCTTATATTATCAGCACCTATCGGGGGAATGTTTTGCCGCAGACGGTGCTGATAGCTCCTGACGGCTTGATACTGGGCGCCTGGCCCGGTTCTTTGACTGACAGTCAAATTGATGAAATCCTGACCGCTTTAGCGGATATAAACACATCTAAACTGGAAGGAGGTGAAAACAGGTGAAATTTATGAGAAAACTCAAAGTCCTGGTAGCCATTTTTGTCTTTGTGGCTATTTTTGCCGGTGCCTTCACGATCATGACCTCACAGCCGGTTGAAGCCAGGAAGTGCTGCTGGGTGATGGTTTGCACGGTAAACCCGCCGATTGTTTGCTGGGAAGAATGCCGTCCCTGCCCGCCGCTGTTCCCATAATATCAAGTTTGAGAGCTTATGCAGGTAACATAAGCGCGATGTGAGCATACATCGAAAAAAGGACACTGTTTTACAGTGTCCTTTTTCATGTAAAGAAAACAGAATATTTATTTCAAGTTAATCTGGTACGTCAACCCGAAAGATAAGTACGCCGGGTTCTCTTCGAAATGATAGGCCTGGTCGAGGTACGGATACCCGGTCATATAAAAAGTCCCACGATTCGAAAAGTGCGAATAGAAATAATAACTGGCTTCGACAAAAGCCGATAATGGACCAAACAGCCTGAACTTACTTCCCAGAGTCCCTCCCAGCGAATAGAAATTGTTTCTCGTGGTCACTGGTTGTATCCTGGTGAAAGGTGCTTGTTCAAAACCGGCGACCGGCATGGTCGTCATATTATAATCGCCGCTCCCGAATGAACCCGTTAAAGCCAGATACGGTCGCCAGCGGTTGCCGATATTTAATTCCATATAGGGTGCAAATGACAACCAGAACGAATAATCAGCGTCAGCATAGTCAAGCTCGGAAGGATAATAACGAAGTTTGGTGAAACCAATGGTGGTCCGCAGAGCAAAACTGGCGGTCAAAAAAATATCGCCGTTCAGAGCACCGCCCATCATCGCCCCGGTATGACCTTCTGCCAGGTTGACCATCGCCGATGGTGATATTTCAACCCGGTCCACTCCTCCACCCAGAGCGAGAACCGGCAGAAACATAAGTAACAGTCCCAAAATAAATATATTTCGTTTCATATTTGCCCTTTGGTTCATAAACAACAGAAATTTATTTCTCTATAGAGAATATACGATTTTTTTTCGTGTTAGTAACAAAAAAGATGGCTTTATAAAAAAATGAATGGCAGGACCCAGCAATTAGAGCCCTGCCATTTTGTATGGGTATTACCGCAAAGGGGCTTTTAATAAAATCCGTAATTATTGTTTTTCGGGTTTTTCCTGGTCCTTATCGAGTTTAAACTCGACTTTATAGGTAACCCAGGTAGCTACCGGTTTGCCTTTCTGAACGGCCGGTTTATACTTGCACTTGTGAGCCGCGGCTAAAGCTGCTTTGTCCAGCAGTTCCGTACCGCAGGTTTTTAAAACTTTAGCGTCAATAACCGTTCCGGATTTGTCAATCAGTGCCTTGATATAAACAGTGCCTTCAAGTTTCTTTTCCTTTGCTATTTCCGGATAAAGCGGCGTTTCTTCATAAATCATTTCCGGTAAAATTTCCACTGCTATAAATTCTTTTTCATCCGGAAGGTCTTTATTGGCATCCTGTGCAACTCCCCTTTCACTTAACAGTATTATTGTAATAACCAGCGCAAAGGTGAAAAATAAACTCTTAAAGAGGTACCGCATATTTCCTCCAATACAACATTTACCCAGCGGTTTATACCCATTTACTTTTTACAGACGTTCAGGCAGGGCAAATTGTTTAATCTAAAGTTAAAAATCATTTACAATCCAGCCAGTTATGTCCCACCCCGATATCGGCAACCAGGGGAACCTTGAGTTTGATTACCTTCTCCATGCCATCTTTGACAATCAGTTTAAGTTCCGCGAGTTCGTCGTTGTGAACATCAAAAACCAGTTCGTCATGAACCTGGAGGACCATCCGGGATTTCATTTTTTTCATCCGGTCATAAATTTTCAGCATGGCGACTTTTATTATATCCGCCGCCGAACCCTGGATGGGCGTATTGATGGCTGTCCGCTCGGCAAACTGGCGGATACTGAAGTTCTTACTATTGATATCCGGAAGATACCTTCGGCGGTTATAAAGAGTGGTTACGTATCCTTTTCCCCGGGCGAACGTTTTCATATCATCTATATATTTACTTATTCCCGGGTAACGGGCGAAGTAAGTGTCGATGAAATCCCTTGATTGGGTCAGGTCAAGTTCCGTCTGCTGGCTCAGACCGTAAGCCGAGACGCCGTAAATGACGGCAAAATTGGCGGTTTTAGCCGCCCGCCGCATTTCCGGAGTTACCCTGTCAAAAGCCACGTCGTAAACCTCGGCTGCGGTGCGGGTATGAATATCTTCACCTTTTCTGAAAGCTTCGATAAGTCCCTTATCCTCGGAATAGTGTGCTAAAATACGCAGTTCAATCTGAGAGTAGTCGGCTGCCATGAGGACGTAATTATCATCACGGGGAATAAAAGCTTTACGTATCTCGCGGCCTTCGTCGGTACGGATGGGGATATTTTGAAGGTTCGGGTCGGTTGAGGATAGGCGACCGGTGGCGGCAATGGTTTGATTGAATGAAGTATGTACCCGCCCGGTGACAGGATTGATTAGTCTGGGAATAGCGTCGATGTAAGTGTTTTTCAATTTGGTCACCTGGCGATAATCAAGTATCAACCGGGGAAATTCATGAATCAGAGCCAGTTCTTCGAGCACCCGAACATCGGTAGAATAACCCCTTTTCTTGGCTGTTTTACCCCTGGTCGGCAGGTTCAATTTTTCAAACATGATGTGAGCCAGTTGCTGGGTGGAATTGATATTGAATTCGCCCCCGGCCATATTGAAAATATCCTATTCCAGGCGGTTCAGTTTTTTATCCATCTCTTTTGAGAGACGGGCAAGAAATTTATCATCGACCCGCACACCGGCTTCTTCCATGGCCACAAGTACTTTTATCAGCGGCAGTTCGAGGTTGTAATAAAGGTTATGCATCTCGGCCTCAGCGATTAACGGGGCGAATATCCCCCTCAGCCGGTAGGTTAAATCGGCATCTTCAGACGCATAGAAGACCGCTTTTTCCACCGGTACCGTATCGAAGGTTTTCTGTTTTTTGCCGCTTCCGATTAACGCGGTTATCGGCTGCATTTTATGATCAAAATACTTCATGGCCAGAAAGTCCAACGAATGCTGACGGCCTGAAGGGTCAAGAACATACGATGCCAGCATGGTGTCAAAAGCAACCGGGTTGATGTCTATACCGTAGCGATGGAAAACCTCAAGGTCGTACTTGATATTCTGACCGAATTTCTGAACCCCGGGATTTTCAAGAAATTTCTTCAAAATCGACAGGGTTTCATCGAAAGGCAAATTTTCATTTTTATCGACACTGTGCCCCAGAGGGATATAATAAGCCTCATTCGGTTTGGTACATAAGGAAACTCCCACCAGGTCGGCTTCAAGGGCATTGAGCGAAGTGGTTTCGGTATCAACCGCTACTTCCTTTTTAGATTCCAATTCTGAAAGCAGGGCAACCAGTTCGTCCACCGACCTTACCTGTTGATAGTCAGCTTTAGTTTCTTTCCGGGGAAGGTCTTCGGATGTTACGGGGCTTACTGGCGACAACTGTTTTAAGAGGGAACTGAATTCCATTTCTAAAAATAAATTTTTGGCGGCATCGTAATTAATAACACGGCGTTTCATAGAGTCAAAATCAATATTAATAGGGACGTGGGTATCGATGGTCACCAGCTTTTTAGAAAGCTTTGCCTGGTCGATATTGTTTTTAATTTTTTCCCGAATATTTTTAGAACTTATCTGTTCGACATTGGCAAGCAGGTTTTCAAGAGAACCGAATTGTTCAAGGAGTTTGTCGGCGGTTTTCGGGCCGATACCCGGAACGCCGGGGACATTATCGGAACTGTCGCCCATCAGGGAAAGCTTGTCGATGACCTGCGACGGATGGACGCCGAATTTGTCCTTCACCTCTTGCGGACCGAATATTTCGGCGGCATCGGCGATTTTCCTGGGATTATAAACTTTAACCTTATCCGTCACCAGTTGGAAGAAATCCTTGTCACCGGTAACGCACCAGACCTCATAATCCCTTCTTTCGGCCAGGCAGGCGATGGTTCCGATAATATCATCGGCTTCATACCCGGGCATCTCGAAAGTGGCAATATTTAAGGCTTCGACCGCCTGGTGAATGCGGGGCAACTGTTCGACCAGTTCATCCGGCATTTTAGCCCGGGTGGATTTGTAGTCCGGGTACATCTCATGGCGGAAAGTCGGTTCCTTGGTATCGAATACCACGGCAAAATAATCCGGCTCTTCTTCCCTGATGATTTTTAAAAGGGAATTGACGAAACCGTATGTTGCCGAGGTGTTTTCGCCCTTCGAATTTATCAGTGGATTACGGATGAAAGCAAAATAGGCTCGATAAAAAATAGCCGAGCCGTCCACCAGGAAAAATCTTTTTGGACGGGTTTTCATCGGTACAGATTCTTTTCTAAAATATAAACGACGACTTTTTCGGGCATATAACCGATAAGCTGCTCCTTACTCGCTCCGCGCTTTATTTTCTCTCTTATTTCACTGGATGAAATATCAACCGGAGTCGTCGGCATGAATTCAATTTTATCAGCCAGGTGGTGAGATGTCGCCGCCTGAGGATAGTTGGGCCTGGTCCCGGATATTATTTTGATTTCCTTCAGTATTTCTTCGGGCCGGTACCAATCCTTGAGGGCGTCGATGTTATCGGCCCCGATAATAAAATAAAAACCGGCGGCGGGGTATTTTTTCTTGACCACCCGTACGGTGTGCAGAGTGAAACCGGTGGTCCCCAGCTCTTCTTCAATCCGACTGATGATGAAAAATCTTTCACCCGCTACCGCCAGCGCCAGCATGGCCAGGCGGTCTTCATATGAGGCATGGCAATTTTTGGGTTTATGCGGCGGGTGGTAAGCCGGAATAAACACCACGCCATCGAGCATTTTCCCGGTTAAAATTTCACGGGCTAAAGTTAAATGACCATAATGAACGGGGTCAAAAGTTCCCCCCAGTATGGCCCACATGCCCCCCTGTTCAGGATTTGTCGGGAACATAATTTGCAGTTTCGCGGTTAATTATTTTCTCAATCTCTTCAAGATATTTTTCGGCTTTCCTCGTCCGGCTGTTTCTTGTAAAATTATTTATGTAACTTTGAAATTTATCCCGGGCCAGGGAGTAATCCTTCTCCAGATAAGAGGCTTCCGCCGATAAGAAAAAGGCTCTTTTGTATTTGAAATTATCGGTTTCCGGGCATCTTTTGACATATTCATCGAATAATTCCCGCGCCGCTGCAAATTCACCCCTTACTAATTTCATCTCGCCGACCTTAAAGGTAGCTTCAGCCCTCTTCTGCACGGCTTTGTCAGCCCATTCATGGTCGGGGAAAACCAGGGTGAAATTGTCAAACTGACGGATGGCTTCTTCATAGTTCTTCAGACTAAGTTCCGCTTCGGCAATATTAAAAGCCGCCTTGGGGGCATACTCGGTATCGGTGTAATCATCGATGACAATCTGAAAATATTTTTTGGCGGCGGTAAAGGCATTAATGCGCATATACACGATGCCGCTTTCATAATACTTATGAGCCAGCCTGGTACGAGCTATAAGAGAATATTTCCTGGCGTCGGCGGCAAGGTCCGATTCCGGGTGGTCGATTATGAAATCTTCAAACAGTTTGATGGCTTCGAAAAGGTCAGTCTGGTCAAGGCCGTAATTCCTGGGTGTCCCCTCAAAGTAACAGACCGCTTTCATAAACTGGGCATTGACGACATATGCCGAGGAAGGATAGTTAACTATGAGACGGTTAAATTCCACCTGGGCCAGCGCGTATTCCTTGTTTCCGAAATACGACAAAGCCAGGTAATACTGGGCGGTATCGACAATCGCTTCACCCGGGTGGTTGTAAACGATCAATTGAAAATATTCCACGGCTTCGGTATATTTCTCTTTTTCATAGAACTCAATGCCCTTCTGGTATAACTGCCGGGCGGTTAAATGGGAAAATGTCTTCTTGCCCCCGCAGTCTGACAGCATCAGGCTGAATAAAATTGCCAGAATCGGCAACAGGGTGAACTTCGAATAGTTAATCAAACCTTGTATGTCTCCTTGAGCATTTTGTAATTTTCTAATACCTTATTCAAATATCTTTTGGGAAGGGGCTTGTTGGCCCTTAGCATGTCCCTTAATTTAGTTTCTCCTATATTATATGCCAGCAAAGCTTTTTTGATGTCCTTAAATTCAAGAATTTGTTCAAAAAGATGATGCATGCCCAGCTTAATATTAACTTCGGGGTTATAAAGAGTGCTGGAACCCTGCCATTCCACGCCGGCGCGGGGAGAAACATCAGCCCCCACAAACGGCATCAGTTGCATCAATCCCCGGGCTCCCATATGGGATTTCTGACCTTTCTTAAAAGAGGATTCGGTCAGAATTATAGCTAAAATGAACATCGGGTCATACTGGTATTTTTTACTTTCGGTGTAAATGACATCCGTTAAGTTTCTTATCTCCTCGTCCTCGAAACCTATTTGAAAATCATCAATTGCCTTGAATATTTGAAGTTTTTCTTGAAGTTCGGTGATACGTTTCTGCTGAAAGGAAATCTGTCTTTCCAGGGAAAACTTGTCACTTATCAGGTAGACCAGCAAACCGGACTGAACCAGATAAATTATCACCAGCATTACGGCGATTGGTTTGGATAAAAAAATACCTAACTTATTGTATTCTATCATAGGCTACCCCTGCAAAACTTCTCCCATTAAATCATAGCCGTTCGCACCTGTTATTTTAACGATGCGGATATCACCGGCTTTCAGATTTTTTCCATGTATGACAATTTCCTGGTCGATATCGGGACAATCATCTTCGGTTCGACCTCGAGCCATTCGACTGTCGTCGGACGAGTCAATGATAACTTTTTTATTAGTGCCAATCAAGGAGTTATTTTTAGCAAAGGCTATCTCCTGCTGGAGAGTCATCAGGTCGTCCAGCCGCGTATTTTTTACCTTTTCGGATACAAGGGGGCGCATTTTCGCCGCGACGGTTCCTTCCTCGAGGGAAAAACTGAAAACGCCCACCCGGTCAAACCGATACGTTTCGATAAAAGTCCTGAGTTCCTTAAACTGTTCTTTCGATTCCCCCGGAAAACCGACTATAAATGTCGTCCTCAAAACCGCTTCCGGGATTATGGTTTTTATCTTAAAGAGTAACTGTTCGATTTGGCGACGACTGGTGCGGCGGCGCATCCTTTTTAAAATATCATCGTTTATGTGCTGCAACGGAAGGTCAAAATACTTGAGAGTTTTACGGCTTTGAGCCATATATGCAATCAGTTCCCCGTTGACCCTATCCGGGTACAAATACAATAACCTTATCCAGCTTATTTTTTCAATTTTTTCCAGCTCTTGCAGAAGATTGATAATATTTGAGCGTTCCTTTAAATCATGCCCGTAAAGAGTAGCTTCCTGGGATACAATTATTATTTCCCTTTTTCCGTGGTCGGCAAGAAACCGGGCTTCGTCGACGACAGCCTTTAAGGAACGGCTGCGGTATTTTCCCCTGATGAAGGGAATGGCGCAAAAAGAACATAACCGATTGCAACCATCCGATATTTTAAGATAGGCATAAGGCAGATTATCCGCAATATGACGTCTGCTGCCGCACAAGTAATCAAGGCGGCGGGCATCTTTAAAGACAGGTTTGACAAGGCGTGATGAAGTTGCAACCGCCCGGGCGAGAGCGTCAATCTCACCCAACCCGAAAACGCCGTCGAGTTCCGGGATTCCCCGGAGCAGTTCTATACCATAACGCTGGCTCAAACATCCGGTGGCATATAGTGTCTTGGGGTATCCTGAATTTTTTAGAAGGCTCAACTTAAGGATTTCGTTTATTGATTCTTCTCTGGCTGCTTGAATAAAACCGCAGGTATTAATTATTAACGAATGAGCTTTTTCGGGATCAGTTGTAAGCTGATGACCATCATCAATCAGGCGGGCGCTAATGTAATCGGCATCAACATCGTTTTTGGGACAACCCAGTTTCAGAAGAAAAAATTTCATACTACCACAATTTAATTCGCGGGACGGAATCGGGGAAATCGGGTAGAAAAAGCTTTTCGTCGCAAGATACGTCAGTATCCTGTCGAAGGAAAATAAGGCGATTTAATTCCTCGTTGACATCAAAATACCGGACCTCTTTCAGAAGCAATAAAGCGGGGTCCAGAAACAGACGCAGGGAATCGGGAATAGCGCTTTCAGCTAATGAATCCTTTTTTATAAGACGGTATTCGTTATCTTTTAATATCATATTGGAGATGTAAAAACTATCCAGCCGCGTTATGAAGACGATATCCTCACCTGTCCAGCCGGTGTTTTTTTCAACCGTTACCTGATTGTTATCCCTGATATAACTATAAAGAAATTCTCCATTGTATAGATACTCATCATTACCCAGCGTTACCCGGTATCGGTTATCAGCGGCGACATAAGCCGTACCCTGAGCGGTGTCAACTCGGTCAAAAATCTCCGATTCAATTATGGTAAGGAAATCAAAGCGGATACATTTCGCTCCGGCTAATTTTTTTTTCAGCTCTTCAAAACTGTCCTCTGCCCGGGCAAAGGAAAGGCTTAAAATAAGCGTCAATAAAATCGTGAGAAGTTTATTCATAATGGATTATACAATGCTTACACCCGGGAGTTCTAATCGGAATCAGAGGTTACGGTATTATTGGAACCGGAAAACAGGGTGTCGATATAGGTTTTGTCCACAATGACATCGCGAGCTTTGGAGCCGTCAAAGGGGCTGACAATACCGGCTTGTTCAAGGCGGTCAATCAGACGGGCGGCTCGCTGGTAACCGATCCCCAGGCGTCTTTGTAAAAGCGAAACCGAGCCCTGTCGATGTCTGACCACAACTTCACAAGCTTCCTTGAATAACGGGTCTCCCAGGTCAACATCGGATTCGGTGACCTCACCGGTTTGCTGGGAAATGTTCTCCAGAGTAAGCATTTCCAGCCCCTGGGATTTAATAAACTCCACCAGGCGTTCGGTCTCTTCACTGGAAATATAGGCTCCATGGAGACGACGGGGTTCGGGCTGACCGGAGTACAAAAAGAGCATATCCCCGTTGCCCAGAAGTTTTTCCGCCCCATTGCCATCGATGATTGTACGGGAATCGACCTTCGACGACACCTGGAAGGCAATCCGGGCCGGGAAATTGGCTTTAATCAGACCCGTGATGACATCAACCGATGGCCGCTGCGTAGCCAGAATTAAATGAATCCCCACCGCCCGCGCCATCTGCGCCAGCCGGGTTATCAATACTTCGGTTTTAGTCGAAGTCGAGGACATCATCAAATCGGCCAGTTCATCAACAAATATGATGATATAAGGCAGTTTTTCCTCTTCGAGTTTCTGCTTCCGATTAAAATCCTCGATATTTCTGACCGATGCGGCCGCCAGCTTGCGATAACGGTTCTCCATCTCGGCAACCGTATCAGCCAGTACTTTTTCAGCTCTTTTGGGTTTAGTAACTACCGGGCGGCCAAGATGCGGGATTCCGGAGTAGACCGATAATTCAAGCATTTTCGGGTCGATAAAGATGAACCGTACCTGCAGGGGGTGTAAACGATACAAAAGTGACGTGATCAGGACATTCATGCAAACCGATTTACCAGAACCCGTAGCTCCGGCAATAAGAAGGTGGGGCATTTTAGTCAGGTCGGTGACAAAAGGTTGCCCCGAAGTTGTTTTACCGATAGCCATAGGTAAAATAAGGTCGGGATTTTTGAATTCATCGGAGGTGATGATATCACGAATAAACACACTCTGGGGATGCCGATTGGGAATTTCCACGCCTACGGCGGCTTTACCCGGAATCGGGGCTATAATGCGAATACGCTTGGCTTTGAGGGCAAGGGCTAAATCATCGGCAAGGTTTATAATCTGGTTTACTTTTATGCCGGCGGCCGGCTTAAATTCAAAACGAGTGATGACCGGACCGGGGAATTTTTCAATATTACCCTCGATTCTGACACCGAAAGTTTCGAGTGTTTCTTTAAGCATACGGGCTGTTAAGCTTAATTCTTCAGCATTTACAGCCGCATCAGGCAGGCTGTTTTCATTGAGCAATTCAATCTGGGGATATTGGTAATCGATTGATTTTACCTGTAACGGCTCGGCTACCTTTTTAATGACCGTTCGGCGCCGGGTTCTCTTTTCAGATAAATCGGAATTTTCATTATATTCTTCTAAACGGCTATCTTCGATTTTATCAGTTTCAGCCCCGGTTTTCTCATCTAATTCCTTCTCCAGAACTTTATCAAATGGTTCCTTTTCAGCCGCGTCTTCGGTTTCTTCCCCCGAAGTACTACTCGAACGCCGTAAGGAAGCAAATAACCACCTGAAAGTAAAAATATGTCCCATCAGGCCTGTAAAGAAGCTATAGGCACTCTTGAAATGCTTTTTCCCCGGAACCGGGATTCTGACCGCTAAAAGCGGAGTGATGGAAGTATACATGACCAGTAAAATCAGTATGAAACCGCTTAATATCAGGTAAGAACCGAGTTCCCCCACCAGCTTAAGAGAAAGATTGGTAAGTTTTTCCCCCAGGTAGCCGCCAATAGCCCCGGTTTCATAGCCAATCGGGCGGTCAACCAGTAAGTGAATATTGAAAAGTATCGTTCCTAAAAGGGAAATGATAAAAAGAACAAAAGAGTTAATCTCAAAACGTGTCGCCAGGTCGGAAGAAAACAGCCTGAAGGCGATAAAAATTAAACCCAGGGGAATAAAATATGCCAGCCATCCAAACAAAACAGAAAAAATATATGATAAATAAGCCCCCATCATCCCACCCTGGTTCCGGTACTGTATTTCAAAGGGATTCAGGTGATTGTCTTTTTCACCTATAATACGGTCATTATCAAGGTTATCATGGGAAATAAGGGAGATTACAATTAACATGGCTAAGAGAAACAATAGAGCTCCCAGTACTTTCCTTTTCTTCTCGACATTATTTTTCTTTTTACTATGAGCCATAATGATAAAAAATCTGTAAATAAGCGATAAAATGCAATTTTAAAATGAAAAAAAAGGCAGGGCAAAAAACCCTGCCTTTTTGAAAATTAGCATGAACTACTTGCGAACAGCTTCTTTTAACCTCTTTCCAGCTCTGAAAACGGGAACTTTTGTTGCGGGAATCTGGATGGTGGCGCCGGTTTGCGGATTTCGGCCGGTTCTGGCTTTGCGTTTGGAAATGGAGAAAGTCCCGAATCCGGAGAAGCTGATTTTATCCCCTTTTCTCAAATTAGTGGAGACACCATCAACGAAAGCTTCAAATGCCGTCATGGCTTGTTTTTTTGTAATACCGGATTTTTCTGCCATAAAGGCAATCATCTCGTCCTTGGTCGTAAGCACGTCACTCCTTG